>JANOJI010000393.1:0-5568 GCA_031408175.1 Ilumatobacteraceae bacterium | reverse complement strand
GTCGGTGCCAAGACTCGGTAGCTCGTACAACTCGTAGTAGTACACGGTTCCGTAGAAGTTCTTCTCCCCGAACTCCTTCGGGGAGAGCTGCTCGTCGCCACTCGGCACGTTGAACTGGGCCGAGAAGTCGACCGGCTTGTACTCCCAACCGGCGTCCTTCATGCATTGGGCCATCGATTCCTGTACGGCCAACTCCTTGCGCCGAGACTCCGCAGGGGAATCGTTGCCACCCAGAATCGCTGCAAGCGGTCCATCGTCGGCCGCGGCATTCTCGGTCGAATCATCACCGCACGCAACGACGAGCGTGACAACAAGTGCCACCGCAGTCACCGTGACGATCCGTTGCACACTGAACTGCGATCGCATGAGGGCCCCCATCCTGCACATGCTGGTGAAAGCCGTGTGTAGTCACTCACGGGACGTAAGTCAAGTCACAGTCCCTATTCGTTCCGAAATGTAAAACATCTACGGCTCACCTTCGTTGTTGTCCTGCCGATACCACCGTATGCAAGCGCCACCAATCCACTCACCGTGGCCGGCGCCGACACTCCCCAATGATGGGCGACCCGGGACCACGAGCCCGGCGGCCACACCGGCCGACAGCGGCCACGGCCCAGCGCAGGCCATCGAGCCACACACCCGACGGCCCATGGTCGCCCTGCGCGGCACGGCGAAACGGCTGAGCAGTCGCACCGAACGCGCGGCACACGCGGCAGCAAAACAGGAGCTCAAGATCAGAGATGAGCTCGCCGATCTGCCCGCTGGATGGTTCATACACAACTCCTTCACCCCGCATGACGACGGAAGCGACGACCACTACATCGATCACTTGGTGGTCGGCCCTGGCGGCGTTTTCAGCATCCACCTCGAGCATCAGCCAGGGGCGAGGGTCTGGGTCAGCGAGCACAAAGTGATCATCAACGGACGAGACACCGAGGACCTCCGCGAGGCGCGGTTCGAGGCACGGTACGCGGGTGGAGTGCTGACCGAGGCGTGCGGATTCACCGTCACCGTGCAGGCCGTGCTCGTGTTGATCGATGCAGCCACGGTGCAAACGCTGAGCTGCCCGGCCGAGGTGCATGTGCGCACCCAACACGACATCCGCGATTGGCTGTGCAAGCAGCCAATTCGTCTTGATGCCGACGCCGCCAGGACCGTGACCGAGTGTGTTCGACGTGTTGACACGTCGCCCGGTGACTCGTCCGTCGGCCTGCTTGAATAGGGCAGTGATTCGGGGGGACCGGCAATACACCATGCGATGGATTGCCGTGGGCGCCGTCGCAATCGCCGTTGCGAGTTGTGCAGGCGGTGTGTCGGCACCTGACGGTCCGCTCACCTCGGCGACGAATCCAAGCCAAACGACATCAACAACGCAAGCTGCGCTCGGTCCAGACGCGCCGACGCCCACCGTCGACGGTCAAACCGCTGTCGCATCAACAGTCGCCGCGCCGCTCGACTCCGCGATCGAGCGGGCCGTGAAGCAGGCCGTCCAAGATTTTTTCGCTGACTACATGGCCTGCGGACAGGCTCCCGCGCAATGCCACGCCGCCGACTTTCACTCCACTCGCGGTACGGCCGTGGGGCAGGGAACGGTCTACTTCCAGGGCCTGGCCGCCCGTGGTGAGTACTTCGCCGCGGATCTACGCGGCTCGTATGTCGTCACGCAATCGGTCGCGCTCGACGACCCCACCAGCGCGATCACCTTCTCCTGTTGGTACGACGCCTCGATCCTGCTCGGTCCGCTCAACGCCAGCGGTCAGCCAACCGTGCTGAACGACACCATCCTCAGCGTGCGCGAGAAACAGGCGCTGTACTTCGACGGGACTGATTGGAAGGTTGGCGAGGCGGCCACCGTGCAGGATCTGGGTGACGGCAACCGATGTCCACCCCCAGACACCTGAGCTACGGGCGAGGTTCGAGCACGACAACTGGGATCTGACGTGAGGTCCTTCGTTGATATCCCGCATAGTTGCCGTGCTTGGCGGTCAGGGTCTCCCACAAGCGGGTGCGCTCCTCGCCCTCGGCCACTCGGGCACGCATGGTTCGATGCGATCCGCTCATCACCACCTCGACATCCGGGTTGACGACGAGGTTGCTGTACCACATCGGATCGCGATCGTCGCCGCCAAACGAGGCAACCAGGACTACGTTGTCACCTTCGACGAGCGGGCTCGTCAACATCGTCGCCCGACGCTGGCCCGACTTACGACCGACAGTGGTGAGCTTTACCACCGGCATGCCGCTGGCCTTACCGATGACCTTCCCCCGCGACACATCGAACACGACCTGGTGGAACCGTGTCACTGCCTTGAACACGGCATCTTTCGGAACCATGACTGCCTCCTGCATGCCCGACCGCAAGCGTACCGCCGCTGTCAGACCACCAGCGCCGGGAGGTCACCAGCGATAGTGGGCGAAGGCCTTGTTGCTCTCGGCCATCTTCTGCATGTCGTCGCGACGCTTGATCGACGCACCGAGACCGTTGGCAGCGTCGAGCAACTCGCCCGCCAGGCACTCGGCCATCGTCTTTTCACGACGGGCACGGCTGAAATCGACGAGCCAACGAATGGCCAGCGTCGACGCACGGCGCGGGCGCACTTCCATCGGCACCTGGTAGGTGGCGCCACCAACGCGGCGGCTCTTCACTTCCAACGGAGGCTTGATGTTGTCGAGGGCTCGCTTGAGGGTTGCGATCGGTTCGGCCCCCGACTTCTCCTCGACGGTCTTCAACGCGTCGTAGACGATCTTCTCGGCAACGGACCGCTTACCGTGGAGCATCACCTTGTTGACTATCTGGGCGACGAGCAGTGACCGGTAGATCGGGTCGGGAGTCAATTCGCGGCGCTGTGCAGGACCTTTACGAGGCATGAGTCGACAATCCTTACTTCACGAGCTTTGCGCCGTAACGGCTGCGTGCTTGTTTGCGGTTCTTCACGCCGGCAGCGTCGAGCGCGCCCCGAATGATCTTGTAACGCACGCCGGGGAGATCGCGAACACGACCACCGCGCACCAGCACAATCGAGTGCTCCTGCAGGTTGTGACCCTCGCCAGGGATGTACGCCGTGACTTCAACACCGCTGGTGAGGCGCACACGAGCCACCTTGCGCATCGCTGAGTTCGGCTTCTTGGGTGTGTTGGTATACACACGGGTGCACACGCCGCGACGCTGCGGCGAGCCCTTCAGGGCGGGCGTCTTCGTCTTCGAGAATTTGGTGCTGCGACCTTGCCGGACGAGCTGCTGGATGGTGGGCACGCGTCTACCTTTGCGAATGTATTGTCAACTTCGGCGCCGGTGATCCAACGCAGGACCCTGCAATGTTAGAGGCGGCAGGTGAAAGGGGCAACACGCGCCTCGGTCGTAGGATCAAGTTTCCTGGTTGCGATACACATTCGCTCCGAAATTACTCACCCGGAGACCTTCAGGAAACTGTCAAGAATGCCGATGATTTCGTCATGCCATTGGCAGTCATCGGTGGGTATCTCGTGTGCCTCGCGCTTCTGGCGCGTTGGGGGCGCGAATCGATCGCGCACCGACGCCGGATCAACAGGCTCGACTTTCGCATCCACGTCAACGGCATCCGCGGAAAATCGACGGTCACGCGGATCATCGCCGGGCTGCTTCGCGAAGGCAACGTGGTCACGGTCGCCAAGTCGACTGGCACGGCGGCAGCGGTGATCAACCGCGACGGAATCGACGAGCCGATCAATCGTAAAGCTGCTCCAACCATCCTCGAACAGATCGAAGTGACCAAGCGCTACGTCCATGGTGACGTGCGTGCACTCGTCATCGAGTGCATGGCGCTGAAGCCTCAGTACCAGGCCGTGAGCGAGAAGATGATCGTGCGTTCCAACATCGGCGTGATCACCAACGTGCGTGAGGACCATCAGGACGTGATGGGCGAGACGCTGCCGGAGATCGCCCGGTCGCTGCTGTCGACGTGCCCGTACAACGGCGTGCTGATCACATCCGAGCGCAATCCGGAGATCGTGCCGATCATGGAAGAGGTCGCCGCCAAGCGTGGCAGCCGCCTGATCGTCGCCGACCCGGAGTGGGTCACAGACGAAGAGTTGGAGAAGTTCGACTACATCGCCTTCAAGGAGAACGTGGCGATCGCGTTGGCAGTTGCCGAGTTGGCGGGAATCCCCCGCGACGTCGCCTTCCGCGGAATGTGGGCAGCGGATCCCGACCCGGGGGTGCTGCGCATGAAGGAACTGAAGATCCTCGGCAAGCGGGTGACGTGGGCCAATCTGTTCGCGGTCAACGACCGCGAGTCGATGACGGTGGCCATGGAGAAGCTCGTTCCCTTCATGACGCCCGAGACGACAACCGTCGGAATCCTCAACAACCGCTCCGACCGCGAGCGGCGGGCGGTTCAGTTCGCGGAAGTCGCCGTTCAGGACCTCGACTTCATGCGCCTCGTCACCTTTGGTGCGTTCGAGAGTCTGGTCACTGATCTGCTCGTGCAGAACGGCTACCCACTCGACCACATCATCAACCTCGGCGACACCCACAGCCCGCCGGTCGAGACGATCGTCGACCGGATGATCGGACAAATGCCGACGGAGCACGTGCTGGTTGTCGGCTTCGTCAACATTCACACTCACCAAGCGGAGATGATGCTCGACTACTTCGAGAACATCGCCGAGCCCTGGATTCCCGCTCAGGCCCAGTAGTGCACGACTACCTTTTCTCCTCCGAGGTCGTGCGTTTCGCGTTCGTCTTCGGCATCTGCGTGTCGATGATGCTGTATGAGCGTCTGCACCTGACGACCGGTTCGATCGTCGTGCCCGGCTACATCGCCGTGTTCTTGGTGTACCCGATGGTGGTCGTCGCCACCTTCGTCAACGCCTTGCTCTCGTACTGGATCATGAACCACTTCCTGCGAAAGCACTTCATGCTCTACGGACGCACCAAGTTCACCATGATGGCGTTGATCTCGATCGCCATTCAGACGGCGATGCTGAAGCTCAGCCCGTCCGGACCATGGCTGTGGGAAAGCAACATCCCGCTGTTCGTCGGCGCCGGCTACGTCGTGCCCGCATTGATCGCCCACGACATGGGCAGGCAGGGAATCAAGCGCACGACCAAGGCTGTGCTGCTGGCGGGGGTGATCGTGGCTCTGCCTATTGCGCTGGCGTTGGCCCTACAGCTGAAGGGTGTCAACGACCTCGCCCCCTTGGCCGGGTTCGGCACGATGTCGATCGCCAACCGCTGGATCCCCTTGGCAGTGCTGCTGTCTGCAGCCGCATCGTGGGGGGTTGCTCACAACTACAACCTCAAAGCCGGCGGTTTCGTCGGCGCCGCCTACGTCGGCATGTTCATGGGTGATCCGTATCAGGTTGCGGTGCTGCGTCAAGCAGCCTGAGGAGAAAATACTTCCGTACGTGAATCAGCCGGAATACCTCGTTCCGGGAAAGCCTCTGAAATTCGCCACAGCATTCGTCATGGGAGGATATGCGACCGGGGTTCTCGTGACAAGCCATATGGGAAGGCCGACCCGGGTGGAGGGGAACCCCGACCACCAGTCAAGTCTCGGGTCAGCCGACATCTTCTCTCAAGCCTCTATC
>JANOJI010000363.1:0-1661 GCA_031408175.1 Ilumatobacteraceae bacterium | reverse complement strand
GAGGAGGCAGAGCTCGACTGGTGCGGTTTCTTCAAGTACAGCGCCGAGGAAGGTACCTACGCCATCGGTCTCGATGGCGCTGTCGAATCGAGTCTGATGAACGATCGTCTGGCCGAGCTCCGTGAGATGCAAGACGACATCACCGCTCGCCGACGCGACGCACTGATCGGCGCCACCATGAAGGTGCTCGTCGACGAGTCGGGCGTTGCCCGCAGCAGTCGCGAGGCGCCCGAGATCGACGGCATCATCGAGGTGCCGGTGACTCTGACGGTCGGCGAGTTCCACGTGGTGCGAATCGTTGACGCCATGGGACCCGACCTCGTGGCAGAATCGAACTGATGCCCGTCGACCCCTCAGCAGTGAAGACCTGGGCAAATCTGGTCACGGTGGCGCGGGTGCTGATCGCCCCGTTCATGTTCGTGCTGATCCCCGATGAGCCGGGTGGATCGTGGTTGGCGTTCGGGTTGTGGTTCGTGTTGTGCAGTACCGATGGAATCGATGGCTACCTGGCCCGCCGTCACGGGGCCACCACCATGGGTGCCTTCCTCGACCCGCTGGCCGACAAGGTGCTCGTCATCGGGGCAATGGTCTTCCTGGTCAGCAGCGATGTGTTCTGGGTCGTGCCCGTCGTGATCATTGCGGCGCGCGAGTTGGCCATCAGCTTGTACCGCACGTTCGTCGGAGCAAAGGGTGTCAGCGTGCCTGCCAGCAAGGTTGCCAAGTGGAAAACCGTCACCCAGCAACTCTCGGTCGGTTTCGCTCTGGCCCCGTTGACCGCGCTCGATGCCAAGTGGCTGTGGAACGGGCTGTTGTGGATCTCGGTATCGCTAGCGCTGATCAGCGGCGGTCAATACATGTGGCGCGCCCATCGACCGAGGGAACCTGCGAATGCGCTGTGATGTGGTCGCCGTCGGCACCGAGTTGTTGCTGGGGCAGATCGTCGACACCAACAGCGCGTGGCTGGGCGAGCAACTCGCCGCCAACGGCATCGACTCGCTGCTGCAGGTCAAGGTCGGCGACAATCTCGGTCGTGTCGAGTCGGTGCTGCGCAACACTCTCGCCGACGCTGATGCGGTGGTCATGTGTGGCGGGCTCGGTCCCACCCACGACGACCTTACGCGCGAAGCGATCGCTGCGGTGATGGGTGTTGCGTTGGTCCACGACGACGGCGTCGCCGAGGTGATCACCAACATGTTCTCGTCACGCGGGCGGTACATGGCGGCCAACAACCTTCGCCAGGCGCTCGTGCCGGTCGGCGCGACCATCATCCCGCAAACCCGCGGCACGGCACCCGGATTGATCTGCCCGGTCTCCGTCGATGGCGTCGACAAGGTCGTGTATGCAGTGCCCGGGGTGCCGCACGAAATGAAGGAGATGGTCGAACGGGCGGTGCTGCCTGATCTGCGTCGCCGTTCGGGCGATACTGGCGTCATCGTCAGCCGCACTCTGCGCACGTGGGGCGAGAGCGAGAGCGGACTCAACGAGCGCCTCGACCCGTTGATCGCCAGGCTCGACGAGAATGGGAACCCGACCCTGGCCTTCCTCGCCAGTGGATGGGAGGGACTGAAGGTGCGCCTCACCGCCAAGGCGTCGACGCCGGCCGAGGCCGAATCGCTGCTCGACAAGTGGGATGTCGAGGTTCGCGTCCTGGTCGGCGAGCA
>JANOJI010000213.1:0-8617 GCA_031408175.1 Ilumatobacteraceae bacterium | reverse complement strand
GCTCCCCGTCCAGGAGCGAGCGCGGATCGCCTCGGACCTGCTCGCCAGTCTCGACAGCGAGACGGTCGACGAAGAAGAGATCGACCAGCTGTGGTCGGCTGAGACGCAACGACGAGCAGCGATGCTCGAATCCGGCGACGCAGGCACCCTCAGCTGGGACGAAATCCAGCTGCGGGTCGCCGAGCGCCGCGCGCAACACAGGGCGTGACCCTTCGCATCGAGTACCACGACCTCGTCGACCTCGACCTCTTGAACGCCTGGAACTGGTACGAGAATCAGCAGGACCGTCTCGGCGACCGCTTCCTCGGCGCAATCCACGCAACAGTCGTCCGGGCGTCGCGATGGCCCAACGCCGGCAGGCCAGTTCTTCGTGACGACAATGATGAGATCATCGAGCGCAAGGTCCCAGCCAACGACTTCCCGTACGCGGTTCGCTTACCGGATCCTCGGTGATCGGCTTCTGGTCATGGCCGTACTGCACCAGAACCGGCACCCCAACTTCGGCGCCGACCGTCAGCCCTGACGATCCCGCTGTGGGCGACGAGCAGTCCCAGTGCGTCCGATCACCTACCGCCGTGACCTTCGGGTGCTCGACTCGCTGCCGCCAGCCGCCGTTTCTAAGTCAGCGGCGCTGGTCGGCGACCGTGGGCGGCAGTAGGTGCTCGTCATGTCGTCTCGCCAGCCTCCACCATGCGGGCCGCAAGGGACATCCGCCGACCGCTGCATCCGCTCACGTACGAGTGCAGCCGCACACCGACGAGCGCCTACACCATCGTGCCGTTGACAAACCGTTGACAACGGTCAAGCAGAGAGGCCCTCTCCACCGAGCGGAAAGGGCCTCTGAACTGCTATTTCTTGGTGGCGGGGGCAGGATTTGAACCTGCGACCTTCGGGATATGAGCCGCTGGTGACCGCTGTTCACCGTGGTTTACCGCTGTGCTGGTACATGGTTGGTACATGGTTGGTACATGAAATTCCTTCTCGACAGCACCACCGTGGGTGGCCGGATCTGGAGACTCGGGAGCGGCCGCGAAGCCAGCTCGATTCGTAGATCGTACATTTGGCCACCTTCGCATTGCCGCGACGAACCGGTGCCGGGCACTGCTCAGCGACACCGACGCACACCGCTGAGGATGCATTTCTTGTTGGGACCGTATTCTATCACTTGACGATATAGTGATTTGCGCTATAGTGGGCAGCGATGGATCCCACGGAGTACCTGCCACTACCGCAAGCGCAATATCACGTGCTCGTCGCGCTCACCTCGGGGGAGCTACACGGCTATGCAATCATGCAGGCCGTCGAAGCGTCCTCAAACCGCGTCGTGCAGATGGGTCCCGCAACCCTGTATGGGACCCTCAAACGCCTCGTCGAGGCTGGGTTGGTGGAAGAGACTGCTCAACGCCCGACGGTGGGTGACGATCAACGTCGCCGCTACTACCAACTCACCGGGTTGGGTCGTGAGGTGTGCATCGCCGAGTCCGACCGGCTCGACGAACTCGTCCGCCGCACGCGAACCAATCTTCGCCCGAGGACTGCGTGACATGGCTGGGCATGTTGACATCTATCGGAGCTTGGTGCGCCTCTACCCCAGACGATTCCGCCATGACTACGCCGACGACCTCGTCCAGAACTTCGCCGACCTGATGGCCAACCATGGTCCATCACGCACGTGGCGGCGAACCGCTGTCGACCTCGCCGTCACCGTTCCCCGCTACCGACTGGAGACCGTCATGAACCCACGCCACACCAACACAACCCTGTACCTCGTCACCGCCATCGTCGCCACCGCAGCCATCGTCAGCATCACCACTGACTTGTTTCCCGGTGGACTCGTCCTGCTCGCTGTCGCTGCTGCGCTCATCGTCGCGTCCGCAAGCAAACTGGCTCGCTCAACGCGACCAGCAGACACACAACGCCGACGACACTTTCTGGTCGCCTCCGCCGTCCTCGCTGCCACATGTGTGATCTCGACCAGCGCGTTTTGGATCGACCTCGCCGGCGACGCCCACTGGCACGGCGGCAAACTCGTCGTCTACAACGCCGTCTTCTTCATCACCGCGATCGGCGCACTCGTATGCCTCGTTGTCGGACTCCGCACCCAGCGCACCCCCAGCCACGGCACCCGCATCGCCGACGCCCTCTGAGCGAAAGCGTGGTGCTTCGATGAAGGCACCTTGGAAGTGGTCCACCACCCCTGTCAGGCACGACGAGTACGTCGTGTTGGCATCGATGATCCCGCCGCGGAGTCGCCGATCGACGTGGCGACTGTTCCGAGGCTCACGATCCGCCGACAAGCAACTCGCCAGCCCCGAGGGCTTGATCGGCTTCTCACCGCTGGCGCGTCCGCTGCGCAAGCAGTACGCCACGCTGTCGGTGTGGCGCGACGAGGCGACACTGACCGCATTTGCCGCGGCAGAGCCGCATCGTCATCTGATGCGGGAGTTGGCCCCAGAAATGGGAACCACGATGTTCGTTCGCTGGACCATCTCGGGAGCCGACGGACATCCGTCGTGGGTCGACGCACTCGAGCGCCTCGGATGAAGGGCGCACCGTCGCAAGTCGCTCATCAGCTTCTGATCTTCGGGTTGACTCCGAAGTGGTCGATGACAGTGGATGACCTACATCGTTGAACGCAAGTCCCGCTTCTATGTCGTCGCCTACGACGGGCTCGATCCATTGACCGGTCGAGAGCGTCGACGTTGGATCCCCGTCGGCCATGACCGCCACGACGCCGAGACTGTCGCTGCCCGACTCGACAGCGAACGCGTCGCTGGCCCATCGCCGCGACGCGGGAGCGTCACAGTTGGAGAGTTCTTGACCCGTACGTGGATGCCGCACAAGCGACGACACGTCCGAGCAACCACCGCCTACCGGTACGCGTGGTTCATCGACCGGTACATCAACCCGGCGATCGGAGACATCCCACTGCGCCGGCTTCGGGCTGATCATCTCGACGACCTCTATGAACACCTCGCCACCACTGGTGGCCGACAAGGAACGGGGCTCGCGTCAAAGACGATCGCCGAAGTCCACATGATCGTGCGTGCCGCCCTCGATGATGCCGTCGCCCGTGAGCTCATCAACCGCAACGTCGCCTGCCACGTCCGCAGTCGCAGGCGACCAACCGCCCAAACTGCCGCGCGATCGTGGACCGCTCAGGAACTCCACCAGTTCCTGGCCGCCGCAGCACCACAGCGCCTCTACCCGGCACTACACCTCGCTGCCCATACCGGGATGCGGCGCGGTGAGGTCGTCGGACTCAAGTGGTCCGACCTCGACTCGGCACGTTCACGATTGTCAATCTCGCGCTCGCTCCAGAACGTCGGTGGCCGACCAATCGAGTTCGGAGTGAAGACACGCACCAGCCGTCGCACCGTCGAACTCGACCACAAAACCCGTGACCTCGTCGTGCGCTGGCGGCGCAGGCTTCAACGCGACCTCCTCCCGCACGGCGCCGATGACTGGATGTTCTGCAACACAAGCGGCCGCTTCCTCAACCCGGAATCGATCACGCAGCTGTTCGATCGCATCGTGCAACGGAGCGAGGTCGCGCGCATCCGATTCCACGACCTGCGCCATACCCACGCGTCACTTCTTGTCGCTGACGGCGTCGCGATCAAGGTCGTGTCCGAACGACTCGGTCATGCCCATCCGGCGTTCACGATGCACACGTACCAGAATCTGCTTCCCGGCATGAGCGCCACCGCAGCCGAGCAGTTCGCCAGCCTCGTCGCCACCGCAGGCCGGTAGACGTCTACCGGCTCAACCGCTGCGAAACCCCACGTCAGCGGCTGGAGTCGCGAGAAGCCGGTAGACGTCGCCGGTGACGCGCTCGCTACAACGTCGAACGCCCAGGCCGTGTGACCTGGGCGTTCATCGAGTGGCGGGGGCAGGATTTGAACCTGCGACCTTCGGGTTATGAGCGATCGTACCGTCCGCCACCTGTACAAGACCGGTCCGGACGCCGAGCAAGTGCTGCCCGCATCGTCAACGCGGCGTGCGGGATGAAATCCTCGAATCCGCTGCGAAGCCGAGTGTGCGAGGGCCTTCACGGCCACGTCGTCGAGATCGGTTTCGGGTCCGGGCTCAACATTCCCTTCTACCCGGATTCCGTCACTGGGGTTGCGGCGATCGAGCCCGCAGATCTCGGATGGAAACTCGCCGGCAAGCGCCTCGCAGACTCAGCTGTCCCGGTCGAGCGTTCCGGACTTGACGGCCAGTCATTGCCGTTGCCCGACGACAGCTGCGACACCGCGCTGTCGACATGGACCCTATGCACGATCTCCGACGCGGTCGCCGCGTTACGGGAGGTACGACGTGTTCTCAAACCCGGTGGCACGCTGCACTTCGTCGAGCACGGGCTGGCCCCCGACGACAAGGTGCAGCACTGGCAACACCGTCTCGAACCGATGCAGAAGCGTCTCTTCGGAGGATGCCACCTAACCCGACCAATCGCCGACCTGCTGACGAAGGCAGGATTCACGATCACCGAGGTCGACGTCTTCTACGAGAAAGGCGCACCAAAGTTCCTCGCCGCCGACTCTCTCGGCGTCGCCGTAGCCCCATAGCAGCGACCAGCGACTCGCTTGCCTCATACGCCGTGGATCTGGAGCATCCAAAGGACCGGCTCGATGTGTTGATCGTATCGATCCCGTTACGGCTCGCCCAGCATGTTCTGAGCGAGCTTCAACTGACCCGATCGCGCACGCGCCCTTCAGACAGATCGAGATCGACTGTTGTGGCAACGGCAGTCGGAGCGTTCTGCCAGGTCGCCGGTTCGGCATCCACATACAAGGCCGAGGCCGTCCGAAACGGTCGCGCTAGATGCTCGCAACCTCTGTGAAGAACTGTGCTCCGGGGACGCTCGCCAGAGCTGCGGCGTGCTCCGGAGTGGGTTCTCCGAGAACGACAAACTCGACCGAGTCGATCAGCGCCATCAGACCGCCCATGAACTCGCCATGACCATCCGCCTGCATGTGGGCAAGGTGAGCATCGGAGTCGGCGTACGTTTCCAGCAGCACGAGACATCCCTGCTCCGGCGAGTAGTGCCAGTCGTAGGTGAGAGTGCCCGGTTCGTCGGCAGCAACCTTGCATCCCTCCGCCGCCAGCGCCGTGACCTGTTCGACGTTCTCGGGCCTGATGCCCATACGCGCGAAAATTGTGATCCGCTTCACTGGAGCCCCCTTGATGACTCGCCGAGTTCGTCGCTGAAGCTACCAGGGTCCTCAACGTCGCTTGTACGGGAAGTCGCCGCCAAGTGGTGGTCGGGTACGGCGGCCAGATCGAGCCGGTCTGCTCTGTTCCCCGTCGGCGAGCCTGTAGGTGGGAAAATGCAGCATCCCAAGTGTCGTTGGCGAGTCACTGTAGAGAGAGGGTCACCAAGCAGCTGGCGGGGTTCAGCTGCCGTCGACGTGGCGGCGGAGGCAGCCGTCGAGTTTCGGACGAGGTTCGTGACGACCTCGACCGTCGTGGTTGGCCTTCGCCGGCGGGAGACACCGGAGCAGGTCGGCTGCGTCGTGAAAGCGGACCAACTCGTCGTTCACGCTGGTCGTGATGTCGGTGAACTCGAGCCGCGTGAAGTCGACGCGTCCGAGCCGCACGGCGACATCGACGCGCTTCGAGCAAGGGCAGGGCGCGGTCGGACTGATCAGCCCGCAGTTCGTGGTGAGGAAGTCGCGCACGCGACTGCGTGCTCGCGACAATCGTTTGCGATACGTCGCTGCAGGAACCTCACAGATGTAGCCACCGTCGTCGGTGATCTTTCCGTCCGGCATGATCACCCGCCACCTCGAGACCAGCGAGGCCGCTCAGCCCGACCACGTCCGTCGACCGATCGCCCACGACGGGTGGCGGTGTCACCGCGTCGCACCTCTGGCGGGCACGAGTCGTCTTGGAGATCGATGCCGAGCCGAGCGACGACTCAGCAGCCACGACTGGGTCGTGGATGGTGTAGATCTCGCGCACGACTTCTTTGGCGTGCCAGGCGGTGCGAACCTCACCGCCAGGGTCGCCGGCCCGCGCGACAGCTGATCAAACCTCTCGTCGACCCTCCGGTAGCCATTGGCCCTGACGTCCGAATGCAGCCCCGGAACGGCACATATCTGGGGGAGTGGCGTGTCTTGATTCGCGAAGGCGAGCGGTGTCGATCAGACCGGGCGCCCGGTGTACGCCATAAGCCGGTCGGCGAGCGGTGCGTCGTCGGCGCATGGCTGGGCCTCAGCAAACATCCCGCTGGCCCGAAGCTCCGGGCTGAGCATGGCCTGTGCGGATTCCCAACCTGCTTGGAGTACGTCCGCGTCGAGCGCGGTGTTCTGTCCGGTGGCGTGCGCCAGGTCGAGGGCGTGCACCGTGAGGTCGAAGACCGCGATGTTCGCGGCGACGCCTGCGGGCATGGTGCCGAACGGCAGTGTGACCGTCCGCTCGAGCGCGCCGGGCTGTCCGAACGCGGCGAGGGCCCGGTCCGCGGCGGCGCCGAATACAGCACTTGGCTCATCCCCCACCAGATCGGTGGATCCCAGCCGGGCGAACTCCTCGTCGGAGATCGAACCGTTCTCCACGCACTCGGCAAACATGATCGACCCGCCGGTCACGTGGTTCAGGACACCACGCACGTCCCACTGCGTGCATGGCGTGGGCGCCGACATCTGGTCGGGTTGGATGCCGTCCACCACTTGCCTGAGCTCGTTGACAACACGGGCCAGAATGTCGTCGGTCATGGCCACCCCCTCTCGACGCCACCCCACGCGGCGAAGCTGTGAAATCTACCATGCATCGCTGACCTGTGTTCCCAGACGCGGTGGTAGCCCAACACAACTCGAACCGCAGGTTGTCGCGGTACCCGTGTCATCGATGGTGGCCACGGGCAGGCTCAAAGCCGAAAGCCTCATCAACGAGCGCGATGTGTCGACACCGTGATGTCGAATTCATGTCTGGCTTCCGAGCCCGACGCCGGCTTGTCGGAGTCGCCATGACCACGAAGCGACACGGCGATGCCGTGCACCGACCCGGGAAGCCTGTTGAGGATAGATTCGAGGACCGCCACGAGTCGGTCGGGCCCGGCAGCATCACGATGCTCGGACCGTCCGACGCACCTGTCGACGCAACGGACAGGTGCAACCCGATCCGAGCGCAAGCTGCGAAGCGTCCGTGAAGGCATGGGGCGTAGGCGACGGCGAGTCGGGGCGGGATTCGATGCGATAGTGATCTTCGGGTTGGCTCCGAACGGGTCAGGTGTCGATGACGTTGGTATGGCTTCCATCATCGAACGAAATGACCGTTTCTATGTCGTCGCTTATGACGGCAACGATCCTCGCACCGGAAAGGAACGGAGACGCTGGCATCCCGCCGGTCGATGCCGCGCGGATGCCGAATCGATCGCCGCGCGACTCAGCGCCGAACGACGCGGGACTCGCCAGCGACCGACGTCAGCGTTAACAGTCGAGCAATTCCTCCTCGAAGTGTGGTTGCCTCGACGCCGACGCGAGCTGCGCCCGTCAACGGCGCGCCGCTACCAGTGGTACATCGACAACTACATCGCACCCGCGATCGGAACCCACCGGCTCGCCGGTCTGCGCGCTGAACATCTCGACCGGATGTACAACGATCTGCTCGACCACGGCGGACGCGATGGCGCAGCGTTGTCACCGAAGACTGTGTACGACGCGCACGTCGTGATGCGCTCGTCGTTACGGTTTGCCGTCGAGCGTCACCTCGTCGATCACAACGTCGCCGTCGAGGCCCGACCACCACGAATGTCCA
This sequence comes from Ilumatobacteraceae bacterium, assembly GCA_031408175.1. Lineage (GTDB taxonomy): Bacteria > Actinomycetota > Acidimicrobiia > Acidimicrobiales > Ilumatobacteraceae > JAENVT01. The sequence continues at coordinate 856 of JANOJI010000213.1, read as the reverse complement.
CTCGATCACGACCCAGTCCCGAGATCTGGAGCGCCGAACAACTCGCCGTCTTCCTCGACCACATCGCTCACCTGCGCCTCTACCCGGCGATCCATCTCGCCGCGATGACCGGGATGCGTCGAGGCGAGATCGTCGGGCTGCGATGGGGCGACTGGAACATCGACACGCACCGACTCTCCGTCGCGCGAAGCCGGCAAAGCATCCAAGGTGGCACTGTCGAAGTTCCGACCAAGACCGCCTCGAGTCGGCGGTCCATCGATCTCGACGCGAATACCGAACGAGTTCTCGCTCAGTGGCGTCGTCGACAGCAACGCCACGGACAACCGATCGGGCTCCACGATCCGATCTTCACGAACCGTCACGGCGAACCCGTGCACCCCGAATCGATCAGCCAGCTGTTCGACCGCAAAGCACTCAGCAGTGGACTGCCCAAGATCCGCCTCCACGATCTGCGACACACCCACGCCTCGTTGCTTGTCGCTGCGGCGAGCCGATCAAAGTCGTCTCCGAACGACTCGGTCACGCCCACCCCGGCTTCACCATGGCCACCTACCAACACCTGCCGCCCGGCATGGGGGCGGCCGCCGCAACCAACTTCGCCGCCCTCCTCACCACCGCCAGCCGCCACAACACGCACACCGCCCCGCCAACGCGGCGCTTGATCGTCGGTAGACGATCTACCGACACCGTCCCACGAACCCGCAGGTCAACGACTTGGAGTCAGCTGAACCGGTAGACGCGCTCGGTAGAGACCACAATTTCCGGAGAACGAAGAAGACCCGGAAACACAATGTTTCCGGGCCTTCCAAGTGGTGGCGGGGGCAGGATTTGAACCTGCGACCTTCGGGTTATGAGA
>JANOJI010000155.1:0-2108 GCA_031408175.1 Ilumatobacteraceae bacterium | reverse complement strand
GCCATCGAGCGGGCGCAAACCACTGTCGAGCAGCGCAACGGTGAGATCCGTAAGAACGTGCTGAAGTACGACGAGGTCATGAACGAGCAGCGCAAGGTGATCTACCGCCGGCGCGACCAGATCCTCGCGGGCCTCGATCTGAAGACGGCGGCGATGGAGTACCTTGCCGAAGCGGTCAACTCGCTGATCGAGACGCACTGCGCCAGCGTTGCAACCGATGAGTGGGATTTGGGTGGCCTGGTGCTGGAGCTGAAGACGTTCTGGCCGAGCGACATCGCCGAAGCCCAGCTCGACAAGTGCGACGAGACCGACGATATGTACGACGTGGTCATGTCCGACGCCTCCGCGTACTACGAAAAGCGCGAGGCCGAGCTGACGTCTCCGGTCATGCGCGATGTCGAGCGGCAAGTGATGCTGCGCATCATCGACCAGCGGTGGCGTGAGCATCTCGAGGAGATGGACTACCTGCAAGAGGGCATCAACCTTCGCGCCGTCGGGCAGAAGGACCCGCTTGTCGAATGGCAACGCGAGGGCTACGAGATGTTCGGCAGCCTGATGAAGGGCATCGCCCAAGACTTCGTCAAGTACGTCATGCATGTTCAGGTCATCCGCAACGATGCACCCGCGTTGACCGTGCAGAACGTGCAGCAGACCTCTAGCGACAACGCACAGCCCGACGGCTTCGCCGCTGCAGCCCAGGCGGCCGCTGCCTCTGGCGACATCGATCCTGAGGTCGCGGCACAGACCGCCGCTGCGCCGGTGAAACAGCAGACGATCGTCAAAGACGAATGGTCGAAAACCCCGCGCAACGCGCCGTGCCCCTGCGGCAGCGGCAAGAAATTCAAGATGTGCCATGGAGCGAGCGCGTAATCCTTCCGCCTATGCGTGATTACTCCGATGATCTGAAAGAACTGCGCCGTCGCCTCGGCGAGGCTCATGGCTACCTCAAGATCGACTCCAACCGGGCCCGGCTGGTCGAACTCGAGCACGAGGTTGGCCGTCCCGACCTGTGGGATGACCAGGACGAGGCGAAGAGGATCAATACCGACTACGCCAACGTCAAGACCGACATCGATCAGTTCGATGGGCTCTCCGGCGATCTCGAAGACACCGAGGTGCTGCACGAGTTGGCACGTGAGGTCGACGACGCTTCGCAGGAGCCCGAGCTCGACGCAGCGGTTGCCGCGATCACCAAGCAACTCGACCAACTCGACCTGCGCAGCTTGTTCACCGGCGAGCACGACGAGGCGGACTGCATTGTGCAGATCAATGCCAAAGACGGCGGTGTCGACGCACAGGACTGGGCCGAGATCCTGCTTCGAATGTATGGCCGTTGGGCTGAGCGTCGTGGTTTCAACTTCGAACTCGACGGCATCAGCGAAGGCGCCGAAGCCGGGATCATGTCAGCCGAGTTCACCTTGACTGGGCGGTACTCGTACGGGTTGATGACATCCGAACGGGGCACGCACCGCTTGGTACGGATCAGCCCCTTCGACAATCAGGGTCGCCGGCAGACCAGCTTTGCCAATGTTCAGGTGTGGCCGGTGATGGATGAGCTCGATCTCGAGGTCAACGAGGCCGAGATCCGCATGGAGGTGTTCCGCGCGAGTGGTGCCGGCGGGCAGCACGTCAACAAGACGTCATCGGCGGTTCGCCTGATCCACGAGCCGACAGGGTTGGTGGCCTCGTCGCAGGAAGAGCGCAGCCAGCTGCAGAACCGCGAGAAGGCGATGCGCCGGCTGAAGACGATGATCGCTGCCAAGATCGAAGAGGAGCGCGAGGCCGAGCTCGACAGCATCGCCGGCCAACAGGCGCAGGTCGGCTGGGGCAGCCAGATCCGTTCGTACGTGGTGCAGCCCTATCAGATGGTGAAAGACCTGCGTACCGACGTCGAATCGGGCAATGTCACCGCTGTGCTCGACGGTGACCTCGACGAGTTCATGGAGGGCTACCTGCGGTGGCGACGGCGAGAAGCGCAGTGAGCGCGTTAGTGTTCCCCGAGCTCCGGGCGGAGTGGCGGTTGCAGCAACGACGCGTGGAGAAACGCCCATGATCCGACTCGAGAACGTCACCAAGAGCTATTCGACCGAGGTCGTCGCGCTCCGTGA
>JANOJI010000118.1:0-10210 GCA_031408175.1 Ilumatobacteraceae bacterium | reverse complement strand
ACGAGACCACCTCGCGCCGGCAGTCTCCGTTGGCCCTCAAGCGGATCGACAAGCTGCGGCCGCAGCTGGAGAAGTGGGAGGCACTGTGCGCCGAGCTGGGCGAGCATCCCGCTGCCGTCGCGCTCGCCTGGCTACTTCATCAAGACGGCGTCACCTGCCCGATCATCGGCCCGCGGACCATCGATCAGTTCGAAGGTGCGTCGTTGCGTGCCTTGGATGTGTCGCTCGACGAGACCACGCTGGCCACCATCGACTCGATTCTCCCCGGTCCCGGTGGCGCCGCCCCCGAGGCGTACGCCTGGTAAGCCCGCTTGGCGTCTGCGGCCCCTCCGGGTCCGCTTGCCGCCAACCGGGCTTAGAACCGTGTCCAAGTTATGGCGCAAGCGTTCTGAGCGGGGATATCGGCACGTTGCGCAGGACGCCGTAGACGATGATCAGCACGGGCAACGCGATCACCACCCAACGGCCTGCCCATGGAGGCATACGGAACGCCGGGCGACCCCACGACACCCTCAGCCATGCCATCCACGCCACAACGATTGCCACCAAGGCGAGGGGCGTGAAGATGTTGTAGCCGAACGCCGAGCCGATGTGGCCGTGCAACAGCTCATATGTGCCGCGGGTGAGCCCGCAGCCGGGACACCACAGACCGGTCATCTGGTGGAACACGCAGGCCGGATACCGGGAGCCGGCGGCGCCAGGATCGTTCGTGGCCACGAAGGCGGCCGAGGCGACGAGCGCGCAGCCGCCGGCGATTGGCGCGGCGCGACGGGCAAAGCCGCCGTGCGTTGACGCCGCCAGGCCGAGTTCCATCGGCCCATCGTACGACGCACGGCGTTGCGGACTCGCCGTTTCCCCGCCACGATGGACGGCCATGTTGCAGGTCCAGGCGCTCTCGGTCGAAGTTGGTGGTCGACAGATCATCAGCGGCGCCTCGTTCACCGTCATGTCTCGCGACAAGGTGGGCCTCGTCGGGCGCAACGGTGCGGGCAAGACCACCCTGTTCCGAGTGCTCGGTGGGGCACTGGAACACACCGGTGGCAAGGTCCTGCGCAAGGGCGGATTCGGCTATCTGCCGCAGGATCCGCGCATCGCCGGTGTGCTCGATGGGCGGACCGCGATCACGCACGTGCTCAGCGGTCGTGGCATCGACGAGGAACTGATCCGCCTGGAGAAGTTGCGTCTCACGATGGAGGAGGACGCCAGCGACCGCAACGTCAGCCGCTACAGCAAGGCCCAGGACGAGTTCGCTACATCCGGTGGCTACGGCGCCGAGAGCGAAGCCAGGTCGATGGCCGCCGGATTGGGACTCGGGGGCGATCGACTCGAACTTCCGATCGGGGTGCTCAGCGGCGGTGAGAGGAGACGCGTGGAACTGGCGCGCATCCTGTTCGCCGGCTCCGATGTGTTGTTGCTCGACGAGCCAACCAACCACCTCGACATCGATGCCAAGATGTGGCTCCTGCAGTTCCTGCGTACCTACCGGGGTGCGTTGTTGGTGATCAGCCACGACCTCGATCTGCTCGACGAGGCGATCACACGTGTCTTGCATCTCGATCGACCTGCAGAAGACGCGGTTGGCGAGATCGTCGAGTACAAGGGCACCTACAGCCAGTATCGGGCTGCGCGGGCGCACGACGAGGAGCGGCTGGCCAAGAAGGCGGCCCTCCAGACCAAGGAGATCGTTCGGCTGCAGACGCTGGTCGATCGCTTCGGTGCCAAGGCCAGCAAGGCAGCGATGGCACACAGCAAGGAGAAGCACATCATTCGCCTCGAGGCGCAACGTGTGCACGTCAGCAAGGGCGATCGCACGTTGCGTGTGAAGTTCCCCGATCCGCCCTCCAGCGGTGCGACAGTCATCACCGCCCACCGAATGTCGAAGTCGTATGGCGGTCCGCCGGTGTTCGACAACGTGTCGTTCGATGTCGGTCGCGGTGACCGTCTGCTGGTGCTCGGACTCAACGGTGCTGGCAAGACAAGCCTGCTGCGGATCCTCGCGGGTGAGACCAGCGTCAACTCCGGGGTCTTCAGCTTCGGGCACAACGTCAACGTCGGTTACTACGCGCAGGAGCACGACAACTTGCAGAGCGATGCCTCGTTGCTCGACAACATCCGCGCCGCCGTGCCCAACAACATCGTGCTGACCGAGACGCAACTTCGCGGCATGCTCGGCATGATGGGCCTCAGCGGCGAGAAGGTCTACCAGGAGAGTGGCACGTTGTCGGGCGGCGAGAAGACCAAGCTGGCCCTGGCGATGTTGATGGTCGGGCGCAACAACCTGTTGTTGCTCGACGAGCCGACCAACAACCTCGACCCGCCCAGCCGACAGTCGGTCACCGACTCCCTGAATGCGTGGAAAGGAACGATCGTGTTCGTCAGCCACGACACCGAGTTCGTCGAACAGCTTCACCCGACGAAGGTCATGCTGATGCCCGATGGCGAGGTCGACTACTTCAACAAGGACTGGCTCGAACTCGTCTCACTGGCGTAGCCAAACTCAACGGGCGGTGAGTTCGACAGATCTGCGTCCTCACCGGACTTTGTCGCTCGCAGCGGGTCCAGCATGTCGACAGCGACAAAGTTCACTCGGGCGGCTCAGCTGACACTGACCGGGGTGCCGCCGAACGGCTTGTTGACGAGGTCGAAGAAGTCGTTGCCCTTGTCGTCGACCACGATGAACGCCGGGAAATCGCGGACCTCGATCTTCCAGATCGCTTCCATCCCCAGCTCGGCATACTCGAGCACGTCGACCTTGGTGATGCAGTCCTGTGCAAGCCGTGCCGCAGGTCCGCCGATCGAGCCGAGGTAGAACCCACCGTACGTCTTGCAGGCATCGGTGACCTGACGGCTGCGGTTGCCCTTGGCGAGCATCACGAAACTGCCCCCCGCTGCTTGGAACTCGCCGACATAGCTGTCCATGCGCCCGGCCGTGGTCGGGCCGAACGATCCGCTCGCCATCCCAGCCGGTGTCTTGGCAGGCCCGGCGTAGTACACGCAGTAGTCGCGCATGTACTGCGGCATGCCAAGGCCCTCATCGAGGCGTTCCTGCAACTTGGCGTGGGCGATGTCTCGAGCAACGACCATCGGCCCGGTCAGCATGACGCGGGTCTTCACCGGGTACCGGCTCAACTCGGCACGGATCTCGTCCATCGGTCGGTTGAGATCGATGGCGACCGCTTCGCCGTCGAGATGTTGGTCGACAACATCGGGCAGGAAACGCGCCGGATCGGTTTCGAGCTGTTCGAGGAAGACGCCGTCGCGAGTGATCTTGCCCAGGGCCTGACGATCGGCGCTGCACGACACAGCCATCGCCACCGGGCAGCTGGCCCCGTGCCGCGGCAGGCGCACGATGCGCACGTCGTGGCAGAAGTACTTGCCCCCGAACTGAGCACCGATGCCTGTCTGCTGGCTGAGTGACAGCACCTTGGCCTCGAGATCGAGGTCGCGGAAGGCGTGGCCCGCGATGGAGCCGCTGGTTGGCAACCCATCGAGGTAGTGCGTGCTGGCGAGCTTGGCGGTCTCGACCGCAAACTCGGCGGACGTGCCGCCTATGACGACGGCGAGATGGTAGGGAGGACACGCGGCGGTGCCAAGCGTCTTCATCTTGTCGAACAGCCATGGCAGCAAGGTCTTCTCGTTGAGCAGCGCCTTGCTCTCCTGAAACAGATAGCTCTTGTTCGCGCTGCCGCCGCCCTTGGCGATGAACAGGAACTTGTAGCTGTCGCCGTCGACGGCGGCGATCTTGATCTCGGCGGGCAGGTTGTTGCCGGTGTTCTGCTCGTCGTACATCGTCAGCGGCGCCATCTGGCTGTATCGCAGGTTGGAGGTGAGGTACGTGTTGTACACGCCGCGCGCGATCGCCGCCTCGTCGCCCCCACCCGTCAGGACGAACTGGCCCTTCTTGGCCTTGATGATCGCCGTCCCTGTGTCCTGGCACATCGGCAGCACACCACCGGCGGCGATGTTGGCGTTCTTCAGCAAGTCGAGGGCGACGAAGTGGTCGTTGTCGCTGGCCTCCGGGTCGTCGAGGATGTTGCGAAGCTGCTGTAGATGCGCCGGTCGCAGCTGATGGGCAATGTCGCGCATGGCCGTCTCGGTGAGCAGGGTCAGCGCCTCGGGTGCGACACGCAGGAACGCGCCGGCGGGGGTGTCGATGGTCGAGACACCATCGGTGGTCAACAGCCTGTAGTCGGTGTTGTCAGGCCCGAGAGCAAGCAGCTCGGTGAAGGCGAACTCTGGCATGCCATCCAGGTTACGACCGGCCCGAGCTCAGCGGCCGCGGACCACCATGTGCCACCACAGCGAGAGCAGTTGGCGGGCGCTGCGCGCGATCGCCGGGACACGAAAGAACTGCGACTTGCCGGAGGGACGGAAGTAGTGGTGCACAGGGATCTCGACAAAGCGGGCGTCGGCGCGGTGAAAGGAACGCATCATCTCGACACAGATCACCCCCGTGGTTGACGTCAGCGGGCGGTCGATGATCAGCTGTCGGCGAAACATCCGGAAGTCGCAGTCCGTGTCGCGCACCTTGAGATTGAACAGCCTCTTCACGACGTGGTGATAGCACCGGCCGATTACCTTGCGATGCCATGAGTCGCCTCGACCGATCTTGTAGCCCTGCACGACGTCGATGTCGTCGGTGGCGAGAGGCACCAGCAGGGCTGCTTCGGTCGCATCGTACTGAGCGTCGCCGTCGGTGTAGAAGATCCACTCCTTCTGCGCAGCGGTGAAGCCGCTCACCAGCGCTTTGCCGTAGCCACCGTTGGTCTCGTGGTGGATCACTCGTAGCCACGGGCGGTCAGTGATCAAGCCGTCGAGTACTCGGCGCGAGCCGTCGGCCGAACCATCGTTGACGACGATCACTTCGACGTCGCCGATCAGCGGTGACAACGCATCGTGGACGTCGTCGACCAAACCGCCGATGGTCGTCTCGTCGTTGTAGCAGGGGAACACTGCCGAGACGCTGGCGACCGCTGTCACAGGCGCAACCCGGCCAAGGACCCACACACTTGATCGACTTCGGACTCGGTCATCTCCGGAAAGCATGGCACGCTGATGCACTCCGCGGCCCATGCCTCGGCCTCGGGGCACGAGGCATGGTCCAGCTCGCGGTACGCCGGCTGCTGCGTGATGGCCAGGGGATAGTGCACAGCGGTGGCGATGCCTTCGGCCTCCAACGCCGCGCGCGTACGGGTGCGATCTGCACTGCGAAACACGGCGAGATGGTAGGCGTGGTGTGGGTCGTCGGACTGCCATCGCAGTGTGGGCGCAACCTGTCGATACCGGCCGACGATCGCTCGCCGTCGCTCGACATCGATTGCCAGTTCGCTGAGAGCTAGCCGCAACCATGCTGCCTCGATCTCCGACATCCTGAAGTTCTGGGAAACGAATTCGTGCACGTACTGAGCAGTCATGCCGTGGACACGCAACGTGCGAACTCGTTCGGCGAGGTCCCCGTGATTGGTGACGACTGCGCCGCCGTCACCGATTCCACCGAGGTTCTTGGTTGGGTAGAAGCTGTACGCCGTCGCCGCCGAGCGGCCGGGGTCGCGCAGGGCTCCGTGGGCTTGCGCAGCGTCTTCGATCACCAGTAGATCGCTGTCGGGCAATTCGGCCGGGTAACCGTAGAGGTGGACGACGATCACCGCTCTGGTTCGAGATGTGCGCCCCGCTTCGACACTTTCGGACGTAATGCAAGCGGTGCGCGGGTCGACCTCGATCGCGCGTGGAACGGCGCCGACGGCGGCGACGGCCGAGGCCGTGGGTACGGCCGTGAATGCCGGCACCAGCACTTCGTCGCCGGAACTGATACCTGCAGCCGAAAGAGCGAGCTGGAGAGCGCCGGCACCCGACGACACGGCAACGCAGTGCCGGGCCCCGAGCCATGCTGCAAGTTCGGATTCGAACGCAGACAACTCAGCCCCGAGAAGGAAACTGCCGCTCGCCGCGATTCGTTCCGCGGCTTTGGCGAACGTCGAGGCAAACCGCTGCCCGCGCCGACTCAGGTCGACGACAGGTACCACGGGTGACCACGATAGAACGTTGTGGTCTGGCCAAGCCCAATGTCGAGCGCGGTCGTTGCCTTCCAGCCCAGTACTTCGGCGATGGTGGTGCCGTCGGTATGGAACGAACCGATGTCGATTCGCTTTTGATCCTGCGGCCACGGCACGAGTCGCAGCCCGCCGGTGCTGCCGGCTGCCTCGATCACCGCCGAGGCGATTTCGGCCAACGAGTGATCGATCACATGGCCGACGTTGAAGACCCGACCGATCGCCTCAGGTGCTGTCGCGGCCAGCAGTGCGTCGACGACGTCGTCGACGTACACGCAGTCGCGACGTTGCGCGCCGTCACCGAAGATACTGATCTCGTCGCCCAACAGTGCGTTGCGGATGAAAACGGGCAAGAAGCCCAACTCGTCGCTCGTCAACCTCTGGCGCGGGCCGTACACGTTGGTCAGCCGCAGGCTCGTGGTCGGCATGTCATAGGCCGTGTGGTAGACGAGATGCAGCTGTTCGCCCGCCAGTTTGGAGACGCCATTGACGTCCATCGGGCTGGTCGGGTGCAGCTCGTCGACCGGCGAGCGGAGCGGCCGCCCGTAGACCTGGCGTGTCGATGTGTGGACGACACGTGCGGTCGGGTTGACCCTGCGGAGGATCTCCAGGAACGATGCATGGGTGACTGCGTTGACGTGGAGATCGTGCAGCGGCTCTCGCATCGAGGCGAGATGGCTGACCTGGCCGGCCAGGTTGAAGATGATGTCGGCGCCGGTGACAGCGTCGCCCACCGCGGCGTCACCGATCTCCGCTTCGAGTATGTCCACATCGAGTCCGTCGACGTTGCGGCGACTGCCGCCATGACCATCGACCAACGCGTCGATGATCCGCACGGTGGCGCCCCGACGAACAAGTTCGTGACTGACATTTGAGCCGATGAAGCCGAGCCCGCCCGTGACCACGCAGACGGTGGAGGACAGGTCGGTGCTGAGCGCCATCTCCCGATGCTAGAGATCTTGCATGCAAAGATCGGTGACATGGACGACGACGAGTACCAACGAATGGTCGCTGCCGGCGAGCGGCACTGGTGGTATCGCTCGACTCGCGCGTTGCTGGAATCGCTGATCACACCGCATCTCCCGTCGGTCCACGCGAGTTCGATGTATCTCGACGCCGGCGGTGGATCGGGGGCAACAGGCTCGTGGCTGGCGGATCGGGCGACGACCGTGCTGGACGATTTCGAGCCTGTTGCACTGCAGGCTGCGCTCAGCGATCACGCCGGTTATCGAGGGGTTCAGGCCGACATCAATCATGTGCCGCACCGTGCGGACGCGTTCGACGCGGTGCTGTGCGTCACTGCTCTGTGCCATCGGATGAACCCTGATCCACAGACGATCGTCGACGAGTTTGCCCGTGTCATCCGGCCCGGCGGTCTCGTCTGTTTGATGGAGCCCGGCGGAAAGCGGTTGTGGCGTGGACACGACGATGTCACCCACACGGGGCGTCGATTCAGCCTCGCCGAGATGCGCGCGTTGGTGCGCAGCGCCGGGCTTGATCTCGTGCGCGCTACCGGCGCCTACTCGTTCCTGGTTCCGCCCGCCGCAGTCATGGGCATCGTCGAGCGCGGCAAGCACAAGAGCGACGTTGGACGAAATGAAGGCGGCCTGGGTGGCGTGCTCGGCCAGGTTGCCCGAGCCGAGCGAGCGCTGCTGCGCAGGGTCAGCCTGCCGTTCGGGCTATCGGTGATCGCGATTGGTCGCAAACCCGCCTGACGATCGGTGGACAGTTACAGGGTGACGCCGTAGGACTCGTCGAAGAAGGCAGCGGCGATGTAGTTGGGGTGCAGATATCCGAAGCCATTCACGCCCCAACCCGTGCCCCAGCTGTTGCGCACGATGAAACGGCCATCGGCGCGGTATCCGACGATGCAGATTGCATGGCCACCGCGAACCGTGTCCGGATGGAAGGTGTCGATGTTGCCACCGTTCGACGCCGCGTTGTCCCACGAGGAGTCGACGTTGAACGCGGCGAGGATCGGGCCCGTGCCGGCAAGCCACGTCTTCCAACTCGTCAGGTTCCTGTGCAGATTGAAGTAGGCAGCCACCTTCCGTTGCGCACAGCTGGCGTAGAACGCGTTCTCATTGCCCGTGTACATCTTTGTCTGGATGTGGAACGGCAGCTCGTCCATCAGCGCCACACCATGCTTGCGGGCGACGTCGACGGCGGCCTTCAACGTTGTCCCGGCACCCTCGATGAAGCTTTCCGGGCGACTCGTGAGGGTGTCGGTCTCCTTGCTCGCCATCCACACATGCCGAGGCGACAGGAGTTGCGTCTTGGTGATCCTGCTTGCTTTCGTCATGTGCCAACGCACGACACCGTCGGCCGTCGCCCAGCCGACGCACGAACCGGTGTTTTCTTGACTGTTGATCTTCCACCATGCGGCGCGCATGTCGACGGATTTCGGCAGTGCGGCCGGGGCGCCGATGGAACCTGCGGCGATCGAGTCGGCGAGCTGCCAATCGTTCTCCGTGCCCGTCGACGGAACGACGTTGCAAATGAACTGGTCGAAGTTCGTTCGCTTCGCCTTGCTCGCCTTCTTTGCTGTGGCCTTTTTGGCCGGCTTCTTCTGGGCCGTACTCGCCTTGCTTGCTGACCTCGATGCCATGACCGTCTCCTTTGGTGTGATGAAGGGGAGATTCTTCGGCACCAAGGTTAGATACGTGTCGCCGGTACCACGCAATGTGGTCGGGTTACCATCACGCCGTGAAATCTGCTCGCCCGTCGGCGCAATGGCGAACGATGCTCGGCGAGGCAGTCGTCGTCGCGGTGGGAACCGTGGCCGCGGTTGCCGTTCACATGCGGTTGTGGCGCGCCGCGTGGGATGAGCCGTGGGTTCGGGGCGGTGATGCCGACTTCTACCTGATGCTCGCCCGAGGCCTGGGTGAGAACGGTAGCTACCTCCACAACCCCAACCTCGGCTGGCCGTTCGGCCAACATCTCGCAGACCTCCCCCATGGCGCCGACAACCTCCATCTGCTCGCGCTCCGACTGTTCGCCGTGCTCACCGGCGGCCCAGCCTCAGCGGTCAACCTGTTCTTCATCGCCACCTTCGCTGCGGTCGCGTTCGTTTCGCATCTGGTGCTGCGTCGGCTCGGATTCTCGCGGATCGCGTCGGCTGCAGGTGCGTTCGTGTACGCGTTCACGCCGTACCACTTCCTGCGCGGCACCGGGCACTTGCTGCTGAGCGGATACGAGTTGATTCCTGTCGGGGTGCTGATCGCGTTGGCAATGTTCGACGAGCCGCTTCCGCTGCTGCGATCCGCCGGCCGGCGCGGTGTCGACCTCCGGTCGCGTCGAACATGGCTTGTGGTGGTCGCCGCGATCGCGCTTGCTTCGACCGGTCCGTACTACTTCGTGTTCTCGATGATGCTGATTTGTTTGGCGGCCGGGTATCACGCACTGAATGGCCGCGTGTGGAGACCCCTCGGCTCTGCGGCAATGATCGTGGCGGTCAGTTTCGTTGCGTTCCTCGTCAACGTGAGTCCGACCTTGTTGAACTACCTCAGACATGGGGCCAACACTGCGGTCGCCCATCGATCACCGTTCGAAACGCAGTTGTACGGCCTGAAGATCTACCAAATGTTCGTCCCGCGCGAGGGGCATCGAATCGACGTGCTGCAACGCGGAAGCACGAGGGTGCTGGGAAGAAACGTCGTCTTCCACTCGGAATCGGGTCAACAACTCGGATTGCTCGCGGCGGTGTCGCTCGGTGTGATCCTCGTCATTGGCATTGGACGCCTGGCGAGCCGACGCTCGGACGCGGTTGGCGACGGCAGGCCAACTGGCAGTGCGAATGAGTTGCTCGTCGGCCGACTCGCCCTCTTCTCGATCGTCTGCATGCTCGTCGGTGCGTCCGGGGGGTTCTCATTTGTCCTGTCGGCGGCCGGTCTGCGAGAGATTCGGGCATGGAACCGCATCTCAGTGGTCATTGCGTGGTTCGCGGTGATCGGGCTCGTGATGGCCATGGACCGAGGCAGTTCGTGGCTGCAGCGCCGATGGGCATCGCGACCCCGGTTGGCCCGGCTGACACCCATCGCGCTCGCGGCGCTCGTCGTCGTGATCGCCTTTGTCGACCAAGGCGGCAAGGACACCCCGCCCTACGAGGCGATCCACGCCCAATACACGATCGACAGCACCTTCTTCGCGACCGTACGCGA
>JANOJI010000097.1:0-14036 GCA_031408175.1 Ilumatobacteraceae bacterium | reverse complement strand
CGCAGATCGTCGCCCGGTTCCACGTGATGAGCGTCAACGCGTGAGACGACGGGAAGATCGCACAGCTGGATGCGTGCTCCCCGATCATCGACATCGGTCACCACCGCGGTGAACGTTCGCTGAGTCTGCGAACTGAGCAGGGCGACTTCCGCCAGGTCGATGACCGCCCGTTCGATCTGTCCAGCCATGTCGTCGGCACGTTCCATCACGACAGGCAGCTTGGGAAACGCCGCTGCGATCGCGTCGGGCAGCGGCTGGCCATTGGCAATGGCAAGGGCGCCCATCACGACATAGCGATCGGCGAGGCGGCGCAGCGGAGCGGTGGCATGCGAATAGGTGGCGGCCATTGCGGAGTGCCAAGGACGCCGACCTGCGCTGAACGTGACGTACGAGGCGCCACCCCCGGCACGACGGATGGCCATCAGCAGCGCCGCAGGCTTGGCCGACGTGCCATCGAGTGATCGCTCGAAGTCGACGAGCGAGGTCTCCGCCTCCCAGTGGATCCCGAGCGCTTTGGCCGTATGTCGCAACCGTTGCTCGGCGCGCGCATCGGGTTCCGGCATCACCCTGAACAGCCCGGTTCCGGCTGCGAACAGCAGGTCGGCGACGGCGAGGTTGGTCGCCAGCGACATCGCCGCGTTGTCATCTTCCGACTGCAGTCGCGGGCGGAAGGAGATGTCGTAACCGCTGTGCCCGGTGGCGTGCACTTCTTGCTCGAGGGCTTCGATCCGAGCAGCGCCGCGGGCATCCTCGGCCAGAGCAATGCGTCGCGCCAGCTCGGGGAACGCGTCGGGCAATTGGTCGGGCTGCACCGTTTCGTAGGCCAGCTTGGCCCTGCTGCGGATCACAGATCGCTCGACACCATCGAGCTTCGACTGCCCGTCGGCGTCAACGCGCACGTGGAAGACGATCGCCGGCCGAGGACCATCAGGCAGCAGGCTCGCCGCACCTTCGGCAAGCACCGGTGGATACAGACCGGCCTTGCCGTCGGGAAGATACTGCGTCGTGCCTCGCTCCCAAGCCTCCTTGTCGAGCAGCCCACCGGCATCGACGAACCATGCGACATCGGCGATGGCGTAGTGCAACAGCACATCATCACCTGTCGTTTCGATGTGGAAGGCTTGGTCGAGATCCGTCGACGTTGCCGGGTCGAGCGTGACAAATGGCCAGTCGGTTCGATCGACGTGTTGCGTCGGCTCCCGCTTCGCGGCGTTGTCGGCGGCCGACAGAACGTCCGCGGAAAACTCAGGCGGGACCTTGAACTGCCGTCGAATTCCGCGAAGACCTTCAACGAGTTCGTCGGTGAGATCGGCTCGGATTCGCACCTAGCGGCGAGCCCCCATGAACATCGTCTTCAACGCGTCGTAGTGCTCGATGCAATGGCCCGCGCCCATCACGACGGCCTCGAGCGGCATCGTCGACATCTTGACCGGCACCTGCGTTTCGCGTTCGATACGCGATGCCAGGCCGCGCAGCAGACCGCCACCGCCCACGAGATACATGCCACGCACCAGGAAGTCCTGGGCAAGCTCGGGTGGCGCCTTCGACAAGCATCGCACCACTGAAGCAGTGATGCTGCTGATGACGTCGTCGATGGCAAAACGGATCTCTTCCGGTGTCAGGATCACCGTCTTCGGCAGGCCGCTCATGAGATCGCGCCCGCGCACCTCGGCTTGGTTCTCGTCGTCGGTGGGGTCGGCCGAGCCGATGGCCACCTTGACCTCTTCTGCTGTGCGCTCGCCGATTGCGATCCCATGCTCGCGACGAACGTAGGCCTGGATCGCCGCGTCCATATCGAAACTACCGACTCGTACGGCTTCGAGGGCGACGATGCCACCGAGGCTGATGACTGCCGTCTCGCTGGTGCCACCCCCGATGTCGATGACCATGTTGCCCACCGGCTCGTCGATCGGCAGGTCGGCGCCGATGGCTGCCGCCATCGGCTGTTCGATGAGTTGGGCATCGGCTGCGCCGGCACGGCGAGCCGCATCGGTGACGGCGCGTCGTTCGACTTCGGTGATCGCCGAGGGCACGCAGATGACAACTTTTGGACGCGTGAACCGGCTGACGCCCACACGCTGCAACAACAGGCGGATCATCCGCTCGGTGATCTCGAAGTCGGTGATGGCTCCACCACGGAGTGGCCGTACGGCGACGATGTAGCCGGGCGTGCGCCCGATCATCTGCCAGGCTTCACGTCCGGTCGCCAATACTTCGCCCGTCTGGCGATTCAAGGCGATGACGGACGGCTCGTTGAGCACGATGCCGCGGCCCTTCATATAGACCAGCGTGTTCGCCGTACCGAGGTCGATTGCGAGGTCTCGCGCCATGAGCTAGTCCGTTGGCTCCTGTGGATCTTTGTCGGAGTCGTCGGTCTGCCGGGTGGGGCGCACGCGATCCATCACTTCACGACGAGATTCGGGCGACAATGCGTCGATGTGCCGGCGGAAGCTGGTGAGTCCGGCATCCTGGCGTGGGCGGCGGGAGTAGGCGATGAGACCGATGGCGAGCAGCAACACAACAGCTGCGACAGCGATGACGCCTGTCACGACGAGTTCTGCCGACCGGACGAGGTCGCCACCGATGCCGCGTCGACGGGGGCGCCAGCCGCGCGTCCCCAGTCGGCGCCATCGCGCCAGACTTCGCGCTTCCAGATCGGAGCGCTCAGTTTCAGCGCATCGATCGCAAAACGGGCCGCCTCGAAGGCTTCGGCGCGGTGCGGCGCACTGACGACCGTGATGACAGAACTCTCGCCAAGGGCCAACGCGCCGATTCGATGGATCAGTACAACTCGGCCGGTTTCGGTCCAGCGCTGACGCAGTTCGGTGTCGATGGCCTCGAATCGCGGCACGACCTGCGACTCGTATGCCTCGTACGTCAGCGACTCGACGTGGTCACGCAGCACACCCTGTTCGTCGACCGCGTGGTCGCGAACGGTGCCGCTGAACAGCACGACGGCACCACAGTGCGGCAGCACCGCCCACTCGTAGGCAGCGGCGATCGGCAACGGATCGCAGGTCAGGCTGAGCCATGAGTTACCGCTAGCCGGAGGTTGCACGACTACCCATCGTAGCTCGCCGCTTCGCAAGCGACACCGGAGTGGTGGGGGCGATGCCCACAGCGAGCCCAGGCTCGGTAACCTCTCCGGCTCGTGGAGCGGAGTGAGTGGCCTGACGATGACGCCCTTGGTGATGGCGCGTACCCACCTGCACCGCTGCCCGCTCACGAGCGCACCTGGCGCCATCCGTCGGAGTTGGGCCGTGCTGGGTGGATCCACTCAGATCCGCCGATCACGATCGGCCGGGGACTACTGGTGACGACCGGAGCGATTGGTGGCCTGCTCTCACTGGCTTTGCTGTGGGCCATGCTGCCGTCGGCAGGTCGAGGCGGCCAGGCTGCGCCGACGGTCGTCACCAGCACCGCTAACGATCTGCCGAACCCGAGCGTCACCGCCCGACCCGACACGCTCGTGGCGACTTCGGTCGACGAGCGCCTGCCTTCGACAACCTTACGCGCCGGCTCGCTCAACGCTCCCACGTCTCAGGACAGCACTCCGACGACTTCTGACACCACCGAGCCGACAGCCAGCACGCAAAGCGCTGCCACCATCGATGTCGATCCCATAGCGGTGGGTATCGGCGACTCTCTGGTCATCACCACTGCTCGCGCGGTGGAGGGGCGCAGCTTCATCACCTTGATGGGCGCCGACGGCCTGCCACACAACGCCACGGTGCTCATGGTCGATCGCGATCTTGGATTGGCGGTACTTTCGGCCGACGTCGCCGCGTTGACCACCTCGTACGGAATCGGTCCGGCGGTCAACCCGGGCGACGTTGTGACGGTGCTTGGCGCTACACCAACCTCCGCCAACGTCACCCTCGACGCCGACGGGCATCTCATGCTCGACGCCTGGGCCGAGTCGATGGCCGAGGGCACACCGGTCTTGAACGCCGACGGTCTGTTGGTCGGAATGTGCAGCCGCGGCTCCTCGGGCACCGAACTGGTCAGTGTGGTCAATGTCGCCGCCATGTTGGCGCCCGCCAAGCCTGCGAAGCCGGCGCCATGGTTGGGAGTTCGCGCAATCGTCGGCGAGCACGGCGGGCTGGTCATCGATCGCGTTGATCCGGACGGTCCGTCCGCTGCAGTCGGCGTCGTGGTCGGCGACATCATCAACGCCGTCGACGGCGTCGCCGTCGCCACGGTCGATGAGTTGAAGGCGACCATCGCCCAGCACGCACCCGACGACATCGTCACCTTGACCGTCACCCATGCGGATCAGACGTCGATCGACGTCGCCGTCACCTTGGGCACCGCGCCGTCGATGTAGTCGGCGCTATGCGACCGCCGATCGGTTCGTCCAACGTTCTGTGTCAGCGCATGGAACGACAGTCGTTCAAGGAGCTGACAGGGAAGTCAGCGGGCGGCGCGGCGACGTTGTGCCCGGCGCACGGCGCGCCACATACCGATGCCGACCGCGGCAAGCAGGGTGGCAAGCCCGCCGAAAGCGATCTCCTGGCGCCGCTTTGGCGTGACCATCGTCCACCACTTCGCCTCGGTTCCCTCGACGTACGCCTGCTCGTTGGTCACCGAGGGCGCCCAACCCTCGGCCTTCAAGCGGTCGTTGGCCACGAGCCATGTCCACCGCGTGTAGCTGCGCAACCCTGGCGGGATCGGGCCGCGCTGAAACCGCCAGCGCATGTTGCTGATGACCTCGGTCATCCGATCGGGCAGCTTGAGGCGAGGCACCGCACCGGCGAGCGCACGAACACGCTCGCCGGCGATCCAGCCATCTGGAGCAACGTTGTAGACACCGTCGAGCCTCTGTTCAGCAGCGAGCACCACAGCAAGGGCAAGGTCGTCGAGGTGTAGAAACTGCGCCGGCGGGTCATCCTCGCCGAATCGCTGACCCATGCCGGCAGCGAGCGCGGCGGCGAGTCCAACGGTGCTCTCAGCCGACATTGCAACGACAGGACGGAGCACGGTCACCGTGCGTTCCGGTGCAGCGAGACGCCATTCGTCGACAAGCTGCTCGACTGCGCCGAGTTGGCGGGCGTAGACAAACTCGACATCCGGTCGAAGCACCGCTTCTTCCGTGATGGGCACCGGGTTGTTGGCCCAAGCCCCGTACACCATCGCCGATGAGACCAACACCAGATGGCGTGCCTGGCGCGCCTCGGCCAACGCCGCAGTCACACCCTCGGTCGCACTTTGCCGGCGTCGAGCACGGGCGTCGGCATCGGCGGAGGCCAACCACACAACGACATCGCTCTGATCCACGTCGGCTCGCACCAGACAGGGGCTGTCGCTCAGTCGGCTCATGACACGCCGACCCAGGCCAGCGGAGCCATCACTGACCCACACCGAGGTTGTCGTCGAGGCAACGGTCATGGCGACGGACGCTAGCGCCGATGCAGGCCGTAGGCTCGCGTCCATGGCAGACGGACCAGGGTCCGACAACCCGTTCGAGAACCTTCCCTTGTTCGGTGATCTTGCCCGTGCACTGTCGGGTCAGGGTCCGCTCAACTGGGATGCGGCACGGCAGTTCGCCGGCCTGGCCGCGACCGGCGGCGCGGCCGAGGTCAACATCGATCCGACGGTTCGCATCAAGCTCGGCGAGCTCGCCCAGATTGCCGAACTGCATGTCCGCGACCTCACCGGGTTCGATGGCCCGTCACCCGAGGTCGTACCCATCACGTCGGGGGCCTGGGCCCAGCGAACGCTCGATGCGTATCGGCCCCTGTTCACCGAACTGGCGACGTCGCTCGGTCAACCTGTTGCGCCAACCGACGGCGACGCCATCGACCTCAACGCCGACCCGATGATGGCGATGATGGCCAACCTCAGCAAGATGATGGCGCCGTCGATGATGGGAATGGCCGTCGGCTCGATGGTCGGACGCATGGCCACCCAAGCCTTCGGGCAATACGACCTTCCGATTCCGCGACAAGATGCCAGCCTCACTGTGTTGCCGGGCAACATCGACCGGTTCGCCGCCGAGTGGAGCATCACCATCGATGAGATGCGGATGTGGGTGCTGGCCCAGGAACTCACGGGCCATGCGCTGTTCTCGATTTCATCGTTTCGCGAGGACTTCGCATCGCTCGTGCGACGGCATGTGGGCGCCTTCCGAGCCGACCCCGAGGCAATCGCAGAGAAGCTCTCGTCGCTCGAAACCGACGACGGGGATCCGATGCAGGCAATGCAACAGGTGCTCAGCGACCCCGCTGTGTTGCTGGGCGCTGTGCAATCAGCCGAGCAACGCGAGCTCCAACCGTCGCTCGACGCCGCCGCCGCCGCCGTGATCGGATACGTCGACTACATGGTCGACGGGGTGTCGGTGCGTGTGATCGGCGGCGATGCACTGCGAATTGCCGAAGCGGTGAGACGGCGCAGGGTCGACCACAACGCCGACGATGTCTACATCGAGCGACTGCTCGGCTTGCGCCTGACCCACCAACAGGTTCAGCGTGGGAAGAACTTCGTCGGCGGAGTCGTCGACCGCGTCGGCGAGGCTCGGCTCAGTGTGCTTCTCGCCCGCCCGAATGCCTTGCCGACCCCGGCGGAGATCGACGCGCCCGGCTTGTGGGTGGCCCGCCTCGAACTGGCCGGCGCCTAGGCGCAGTAGCCATCGACCTGCCTCGCGACCGTGACCGCAAGCGCGAGGCGTGGATGTAGAGCACTCCGGCCAGCACGCCGATCAGCCCGACGGCCAAGAACGCAACGCGCCCTGGAAACGTGACCAGCACCGGAATGACACCGGCGACGACCCACGACAATTGGAAGCGAGTCTCGAACTTGGCAAACGCTCGACCCTGGTTTGCGTCGGGAGCATCACGTTGCACGATCGAGTCAAACGCCATTCGCCCGATGCCAGATGCCATGTTGACAACCGCCGCCAGGGCTATAGCGGCGCCGACTCCACCGAACACCGCGGCGCCGATGCCGGACAACGCGATCAACACGATCGCAGTGGTCAACATCAACTCCTCGCGGAGCCGATTGCGTAGCGGTGACGCGAGGCCGTTGCCAAGCATCAACCCCACCGTCGAGGCACCGATGACTGCGCCGATCCACAGATTGCTGTAGCTGTTCTCGCGCAACCAGAAGAGCAGTTCGAAGAACAGAAAGCCGATCACCGCGCGGATCAGGCTCATCGCCACGGCAGCCGAGCGCAGCGACGCATTGCGCAACTCCATGCGTTCGGCCGGCTGCGCCGACGGCGCAACCGCTCCTCGCGGTAGTCGCGAAGCGGAAATGACAGCACACGCGAACATCACGATCCCGAACATCAGCGACAGCTTCGGCGAGATCGCCGCCAGTCCTCCCGCTGGCGCAGCCGCAAGCGCGCCCGTGGCTCCAGAGATCAGACCAAGTTTGGAGTTTGCCTCGACCAACTCGGTCTTGCTGTTGACCACCGTCGGGATCAGCGAGGAGCGCGAAACGCCGTAGGTCTTTTGCAGGATCATCACGCCGAACGACAACGGAAAGAGCAAGAGGTCGTCGAGGTGGAAGATCATGATGGCGAACAACAGCGCCCGCCCGACCGCTGTGAGTTGGATGATCAATCGCCTGCCGCCTGGAGCCCGGTCGATGAACGGCCCGACCAGCGGGGCAACAACAGCAAACGGAGCGAAGCTCACCAGGAGGTACAGCAGCACTTTGCTGCGCGCTGCATCGGGACTGATGGAGAAGAACAACGACCCGGCGAGCGACACCACCATCGCCACATCACCCGCCGTCATCAGCGCGTGGGTCCGGGCCAGCCGCCTGAACGATGACACCGCCGGGCCCGGCGGGGATGACGGGACTGGAGGGCGCCGGCCAGTTGACACGCTGGCATGGTAGGGCCACCCCGCACCCGTCCGAGTGCTTGGCAGCTACGACTCCTTGGAGCGATCGAACTTGTACCCGAGGCCGCGGTACGTGATGATCCGCGTCGGGGTGGTCGGATTGGGTTCGACCTTGGCTCGCAGCCGCTTGATGTGCACGTCGAGGGTCTTGGTGTCGCCGACATAGTCACTGCCCCAAACCCGGTCGATCAAGGTCTCCCGCGGGAGCACCCGCCCGGCATTGGCCAACAGCAGATGAAGGAGCTCGAACTCTTTCAGCGGCAACGACACGTCCTCACCGTCGATCGTGACGCGATGCTCGTCGGGGTCCAGTACCACGTCGCCCACTGCCAGCGAGCCCGGCGACAGCTCCGAGCCGGCGGCGGGGTCTCCAGGAGATCGACGCAATACCGCGCGCATTCTGGCGACAACCTCGCGCATGCGGTACGGCTTGTTGATGTAGTCGTCGGCACCGACCTCGAGACCGACGACGGTGTCGATCTCGGCACCCTTGGCCGTGACCATGATGATCGGCACGTGACTTTTCTTCCGCAGCTGGCGGCAGACGTCGATGCCGCTGAGCCGGGGCAGCATCACGTCGAGCAGCACGATGTCGGGCTGTACCTCGTCGAAGCATTGAAGCGCCTCGAATCCGTCGCCGACCGAGACCACGCGGAAGCCTTCGCGGCTCAAGCCGATCGTCAACGCCTCGACAAAACTCGGCTCGTCCTCGACAACGAGAACTACTGGCTGGGTCGTCATGATTCTCCCGCTGGTACGCGAATGGTGAAGACCGAGCCCTCGCCCTCGCGGGATTGGACTGTGACGTCTCCCGCGTGATTCGTGGCGACGTGGCGAACGATCGACAGGCCAAGTCCTGTGCCGCCTGTGTCTCGGCTGCGAGCCCGATCGACGCGATAGAACCGCTCGAAGATGCGATCGAGATCGCGCGCTGGGATCCCGACTCCCGTGTCGGTCACGACAATCTCGATCCAGTCGTCGAGCCGATGAGCCTCGACGACCACCTCGGATCCCTCATCGCTGTACTTGACCGCATTTTCGAGAAGGTTGGCGACCGCCGAAACCAACTGCCGATGGCTGCCCACCACGTGCAGATCTCGTGGCACGGAGTGAACGGCAATGGCAATCGAGTGCTGCTCAGACGCATGTTGGGCACGGTCGACGGCATCGTCGATGACCGTTGCCACCGATACCACATCGGTAGCTGCCGTCCCGCCGAGCTCGGTTCGTGACAGCTCCAGTAGGTCGTCGATGGTGCGCGCTGCTCGATGCGCTTCGCCGACCATCTTGTCGGCGAGCCGCCGGATGGAGGTGACGTCGTCGACATCGACCAGCGCCTCGGCCAACACAGCGAGAGCGCCGACCGGGGTCTTCAACTCATGGCTGATGTTGGCGACGAAATCGGTGCGGACAGCATCGAGCCGAGCCCTTTCGCTGACATCGTCGACGGTGACCAGCGCACCGCCATCTTCGAGCGGGATCGCCTGGATGGCCAGCACTGTGCGCGGTGGACCGATGAACTCGACCGTCTGCCCACTGGCGTTACCGCGGACAGCGCGCCGCACATGGCGTTCGACCGCTTCTTGCACGAGCACAGCAGCGTGTCCGTGATATGTGCGTGCGGCGACATTCTCGACCCGGGTCTGGCCGGTCGGATCCGTCAACACGACCCCGATGGGCAGTGCGTCGAGCGCCCGCCGAAGCTGCAGAACTTCGGTCTCCAACTGGGCCAGCAGATGCTGTGCACTGTCGGCGCTTGGATCGATAGCGGCTGGAACTCGACGACGACGAAACGTCATCACGGTGCGAGTTCACCGTCCGGGGTGGCGGCCATCCGCGGCAACTCGCCCGTATCGTCGGTGCGCAGACGGAAGCGCTGGGCGCCATGATGCTCCGGCAACCATCCTGTGATCACGAACCGCACACGCTCGCCGACGTTGACTGCGTGGTCGCCGATCCGCTCGTAGAACCGGGCCACCACGGCTAATTGCACTGCCACCTGCAGATCGATGCGGCCGGCGGCGTGGCTCTCGAAGATGGCCTGTACAAACTGCTTCTGCAGGCCATCGAGGTAGGAGTCCATGTCGTCGATCGCCGCTGCTTTGGCGGCATCGTTCTCGACAAACGATTCGATGGCAGCGGTGTACAACTGTTGCGCCTGCTCACCCATCCGCGAGATGATGCCGCGCAACTTCGGGTCGAGATCGTGGCCGTAGATTCGACGCGCCGCCTTGCAGATGTTGCACACCAGGTCTGCGGATCGTTCGACATCCGCGATCATCTTCAACAGCGCGACGACCTGGCGAAGGTCACTGGCCACCGGCGCCTGCAGCGCAAGGATGCGATAGCAGTGCTCTTCGAGATCCAGCGAACGGGCGTCGATCTCGTCGTCGGCTTGGATGAGGTAGTCAGCGCCCTCGAGATCGCCGTCGAGCAGCACGGCCGTCGCTCTCGGGATCGCCTCGGTGACGGACGCGGCGAGGCGCACGAGTTCGGCTCGAGCATCTTCGAGATCGCTGTGGAAGCTCTTACGCAGTTCGTCCATCAGCCGAACCTGCCCGTGACGCATCGCTCAGTACGTCGGACACCTGGATTGCGATCATCGAGAACAACGGTAGTTGGAAATTCGAAACACGACATCTTTCGACAAGCTAGAGAAGGCAGGTGTCGAAAACCCTGAGCCCAGGTGAACCACAGGTGAACAGCGAACCAACGGAAGGCGAATCAGCGCTTCTGGCGGTCGGCAACCCAATGGTAGAAACGCTCCTGCGAGTCGCCATCGGAAAACAACTCTGGACCTCGTCGCTGCCATGAACCCTCCGCATCGAGCTCCCAACGCACGATGTCGTCGGCGAGCTGAATCGAAAAGACGTGGTCGAGCCACGCCTGATGCTTCGGGTGGGTGACCGGCACGAGCACCTCGATCCGTCGATCGAGGTTTCGTGGCATCCAGTCCGCGGAACCGATCAGGAACAAGGGATGACCTTCATCGCCGTGGGCAAAGCGAACGATCCGTGAATGCTCGAGATAACGACCAAGAAGCGACCGCACCCTGATGTTGTCGCTGAGACCGGGTACACCCGGTCGCAGGCAGCAGATGCCGCGCACTGCGAGGTCGATCTGTACTCCGACGCGACTTGCTTCATACAATGCTTCGACCAGTTCGGGATCTCCCAGCGAGTTCAACTTGGCGGTGATCCTGCCCTCACTGCCCAAGGTGGCCTCGTGCTCGATGAGATCGACGAGTTGCCCGCGCAGGTCGCGGGGTGCCACAAGCAACGAGTAGTAGTCGTGCGCCCTGCTGTATCCGGTGAGATGGTTGAAGAGTTGGGCCACATCGTCGCCCACCGGCGGATCGCACGTCAGGAAGCCGACGTCCTCATACAGACGCGCGGTGCGCGAGTTGTAGTTGCCGGTACCGATATGGCAATACCGGCGTAGCCCATCCTCGTCGGCGCGCACCACCAACACACACTTGGCATGGGTCTTCAATCCGACGAAGCCGTAGATCACATGTACGCCGGCACGTTCCAGCGCCTTGGCCCACGTCACGTTGGTCGCCTCGTCGAACCGTGCTTTCAACTCCACCAACACGGCCACCTGCACGCCACGTTCGGCGGCACGGATGAGGCTGCGGGCAATGGGGCTGTCGCCACCAGCGCGGTACAGGGTCATCTTGATGCTCTGCACTCGCGGATCATCGGCGGCCTGGGCGATGAACGATTCGATGCTGCTGGCGAAGCTTTCGTACGGGTGATGAGCCATCAGCGGACGCTCGCGAATCACCGAGAAGATGCTTCGATCGGCGTCCTCTGCGGCGGCGATGCGCCCGGCCGTTACCGGTGGCCATGGCCAGTCCTTCAGATCTGGTCGGTCGAGTGCATGCATCTGCCACAAGCTGGTGAGATCGAGGGGCGCACGGTGCGCGGTGACGTCGGCCGGATTGAGGTCGAGCTCGCGGAGCAGCAACTCGAGCATCTCGTCGCTGATTCCTGACTGCACCTCGACTCGGACGGCGCGACCGAACCTGCGTCGGCGCAATTCCATCTCGACCGCGGCCAAGAGGTCGTCGGCTTCTTCATCATCCAAGGTCAGGTCGACGTTTCGAGTGACTCGGAAGACCGCGTGTTCTTCGACCACCATTCCGACGAACAAGCTGTGCAGCTGGGCGGCGATCAACTGCTCGGCCGGCAGAAAGCGCACGCCATCGGGCAGTCCGACCAAGCGGGGAAAGACCGTTGGCACCTTGACCCTGGCAAACCTCCGCTCGCCAGTGTCAGGGTCGCTGACCATCGCCGCCAGGCTGAGGGCCAGGTTGGAGATGTACGGAAACGGATGCGCTGGATCGACTGCGAGCGGCGTGAGCACCGGGAAGATTCGCTGCTCGAACACGTCAGCGAGATACATCTTGTCGTCGTCGTCGAGGTCGTCCCAGCCGATCACACGGACGCCCTTGTCGGCGAGTTCGGGGATCAGTACGTCGAGCAGCAGCTTCTCCTGCTCGATCACGAAGGATTCGACATTGGGACCGATCGCGGCCAATTGCTGAGTCGGAGTCAGTCCGACCGCGGAGGACCCGGCGACTCCAGCAGCAACCTGATCCTTCAGCGCCGAGATTCGAACCTGAAAAAACTCGTCGAGATTCGACGAACAGATCGCCACGAACTTCAGCCGTTCGAGCAAGGGAATCCCCGGCTCGTGCGCCAATGCCAGCACGCGCCGATTGAAGTCGAGCCAGCTCAGCTCCCTGTTGAGCAGCCGACCGGACATCACCGTTGTGGCCGTTCAGTCGCCTTCTGGAATGCCGAGGTCCCATTCAAGGGAGATTCGCTCGCGCTCGGCGTCGCGCACGATGCGTTCGCGGTTACGTCGGAACTGCGGATCGTCGCGGGGCAACAGCACCAGGCGGGCCATCACGCGGGTACGGAATTCTTCGAGCACCGTGCGGTCGCCGTAGTCGCTGTACAGCTCCCAATGCGGCGACACCGGGCCGAGGTACACGATGCGAACGTGAGCTCGCGGTGGCTCGTTGACGATGTCGGTCATGGGGTTTTCCTCTCTGCGCCGATGCGGCGGCCGTGCGGCGAAGGGAGTGTATCGGCGGGGGTGCCTGGCTATCACCGGACGGCAGTGGTATAAAACCTGGCTTCAACGGGAACCAAATCACTTCGCCAGACGTCAATAACTAGCAAGCGAAGTGTTGCGGCCACCGGAGCCAGTTCCTGGGGCTTTGTCGGGCGTACCACCTAGACTGCGATGGTCGCGGTCGACGAAGGAGACACGATGCACCGTATCGAGAACCCCACCGAGGTTGACACTGTCACCGCGTGGATGTCCGAGGGCAACTGCCGCAACTATCCGCCGGCGGTCTTCTTCCCCAGCGATGGCGTCGGCGTCGACCGGGCTCGCAAGATCTGCACCGACTGCCCTGTCGCCACTCAGTGCCTGGAATACGCCCTCGACGAGCGGATCGAGCACGGTGTGTGGGGCGGATGCAGCGAGCGCGAGCGCCGTCGAATCCTCAAGCGCCGCCGAGTCGCCAGCTAACTAACTGTTGCCGGCCAACCTCCGCTGGGACGCGAACGACGCCGGGGCCTGTTGCCACCGGCGTCGAATGTTGAAATGAATGTGCGGACTAGCTCTTGGCGTCGTCGGCGGTCTTCTCGGCGGGCTTGTCCTCAGCAGCTTTCTGACCGTCGGCCAACCCATCTTTGAATTCCTTCTGGGCCTTGCCAAGGTTCTTCGCCAGCTTCGGCAACTGAGCACCCCCGAAGAGCACCAAGACAACGACGAGAATCAGAATTATCTCCGGCGGATCCAAGAATGCGAACATGCGGTCACGCTACCACCGCTACACGGCGAGCGGTATGCGCTGTGCGGTTGAAGTCAGGCGGATGTGCGGCGCCCGGCTTGGGCGCGCTGGCGACGCAGTCGACGACGTTCACGCTCGGACAACCCGCCCCAAATACCGAACTTCTCGCCATTGACCAAGGCGTACTCAAGGCAGTCGAGTCGCACGACACAGCCCCGGCAGACCTCTTTGGCTTCGCGAGTTGACGCGCCGCGCTCGGGGAAGAACAAGTCGGGGTCGACCCCCAAACAGTTGGCCTCGTCCTGCCAACTGCGCCCGTCTGTGTCGATGTGATCCTGCATTGTGGCCTCCTGCCGTTCGGCCCCTTCTGGGAG
>JANOJI010000087.1:0-7913 GCA_031408175.1 Ilumatobacteraceae bacterium | reverse complement strand
GGGGGGCAGTTCCGGTGGAACGTCTGCGGCGGTGTCTGGCGGCCTGGTGACGATCGCCACCGGTGGCGACGGTGGCGGGTCCATCCGCATTCCCGCCGGCTTCACCGGTCTCGTCGGCCTCAAGGCGACCATCGGGCGCATCCCGCGCGGACCGCAGGCCGAGTACGGAAACCTCACAGTCACCATCGGTTGCCTGTCGCGGTCGGTGCGCGACACGGCTCGCTGGTTCGACGTGTGCAACGGCTACGAGGCCCGCGATCCGCTGAGCCTGCCGAGGGTGCAGGGATGGGAGTCCGGGCTCGGCAGCCATCTCGACGCGCTGCGTGGGGCACGCGTCGCGGTGGTGCCAATGTGGGGCAACGCCACGGTGTCTCCGATCATGTGGGAGTTGCTCGATGAGGCGGCCGCCGCGCTCATCGACGACAACGAGATGACTCGAATCGACGACATCGACACCAAGTTGCCCAACATGGGCGCAGCGTGGGCGATCAGCGGAATGATCGCCGTCGAGTCCCAACTCGGTGACCTGTGGCCGGCCTGCGCCGACCAGCTCACGCCGGAGATGCGATACGGGCTGGAGTCCAGCAAAGGCCTCTACAACGCCGAGGCCAGGGCCAAGATCGAACGGAGACGCATCGAACTCAACGAGGCGATGGCTCGCATCTTCGATCCCGTCGATGGGGTCGACTTCGTGGTCGCAGCCACGAATCCCGACGTCGCCTTCGATGCCGATGGGCCATTGCCGTCGGTGTTCGGTGGGATCGAGGCCGGTGCCAAGAACAACGGCCGGCTGACGTTCCCCGCCAACCTGTACGGCAATCCGGCGATCTCGATACCGGCTGGCACACTCGATGGACTGCCCATCGGGTTGCAGGTCATCGGCCGCCACTACAGCGAAGAGTTGCTGCTCGACCTGGCGTTGTCGGTCGAGCGCTCCCGGCCGTGGCCATTGGTCGCGCCGGCCTCACCACGATGACACCGGTCGCACCGGTCACCACCCGACTCAACCGCCAGCAGCGGCTGATGGCCATCGGGTTGGTGCTCGGGGTCACGATGGTGGCCTTCGAGATCACGGCAGTGATCACCGCGTTGCCGACCATCACCGACGAGCTGCAGGGCGATTCGTTGTATGGCGTGGCCCTGGCCTGCTACACCCTGGCCAATCTGGTCGCGCTCGTCGTGACCGGCGAGTTGACCGACCGCTACGGGCCGGCAAAGCCGTACCTGGCCAGCCTTGCCGTGTTCGCTGGTGGCCTGGTCGTCGCAGCAACTGCGCAGAGCATGGTCCTCGTGGTGCTCGGGCGCACGTTGCAGGGCGCCGGCACGGGCGGATTGGCCCCCATTGCCTACGTGCTGGTCAAGCGGGCCTTTCCCACCGATCGCCAGCCGAGCATGTACGCGTATCTGTCGGCCGGCTGGGTGCTGCCGAGTCTCATCGCGCCGCTGATCGCCGGCACGATCACCGATCAGCTCGGTTGGAGGTGGGTCTTCTGGCTGCTGCTGCCGCTGATTCCTGTCGTGGCCTACATCACGGTTCGACCGATGCGCGCCTACACGTCGACGGGCTTCAACGGGGTTCGCCATTCGCGGATCGGTGCCGCGATCCTGGCCGCGGCCGGCATCGGTATCTTCGTGACGTCATTGCAGTTCAAACACCAGATCGCTGCGGTGGGTGGGGCGGCGCTGGGATTGGTGATCGGGCTTCCGAGCCTGCGTCGATTGCTGCCGGCCGGCGTGCACCGCGCCCGACGCGGCCTGCCGGCCGTCGTGCTGCTCCGAGTCATCGCCACCGCTGCATTCCTCGGCGCCGACAGCTTCATCCCGCTCGCTGCGGACCGCATCCACGGCTCGTCGCCCACCGTGCAGGGCTTCGTGATCATCGGCGCCTCGCTGACCTGGACCGGCGGGCAATGGTTCGTCTCTCGACATCCCGAGATCGATCCGCGCCGCGCTGTTCGGTGGGGCTTCGCCACGATGGCTCTCGGATTGGCGACCAGCGTGCCGGTGCTGGCGGCAGGGTGGCCGCTGTGGGCGACGTTCATCAGCTGGGCCATCGGTGGCTTCGGCATGGGGTTGTTGTTCAACCCCACGACGGTGACAGCCATGTCGCACGCCGAGGACGGAGTGGAGGGTCTGGTCAGTAGCCAGGTCAATCTGGCCGACGCCGTCGGATTCTCGATGATGGGTGGCGTCGGTGGCGCGATGGTGGCGATCTCGGACCGCACCAGCTTGCCGTTGGCCGGCGCGCTCGGCATCAACTTCGGGCTGGCCATCGCCCTGGCCGGCATCGGGACTCTTTGTGCCGGCCGAATCGCAGCCCGCTAGTCCCGCAGCGCTAGTGCTGTGACCTCGGACGTTCGCGCCCTGTAGGCGGCCCGCGCCCGACCAGCCTCGTCGGGCGCGATTTCGGACTGCTCAGGCAAGTTCCCGCGCCCACACACGCTGGATCAACAGCTCCATCACCGCCGTGCGATGCCAGGCAACGCCCGGTCGTATTCACCGCACCAACGTTGCGAACGTTCGTGGTCGCAGCGCTAGCTCCCGGCAGTGGGCAGCAGCCAGAACGACAGGTCGCCTGCCGGTTCCTCGCCGATCGAGACCTGCACGTCGACCTGGCCGGGTCGGGCGAACTGAATCGGCACGAGGTCGATCACCTGCGGCACATTGATGCCTTCACCCGGGTACGCGCCCGAGACAGCGTTGAGTTGAATGGCGACCTCGGCGTTGGCGATCATCTCAGCGGTGTCGGGATACTTGAGCCGCACGTGCACCTGGTGCGACTTGCCGAGGGAGGCGGCCGGCAGGTGCACCACCATCGCCAGATGCAGGCGAGGATTCGCCGGGTAGTTGCTCTGCACGACCCGGCTCACGCCGCCCGAGCTGACGAACAGCAGCCCGTCGCGCACCTGGGCGAAATCGCACAGCAGCAGAGTGGTCAATCGCGGTGTCACCGCGCCGACCCTACCGACCGGCTGACCCCGGAAGGATCAGAGTGGAACCGAACGCCTACGTTGAGCGTGTATGAGCGTGCGACTTCCGGCACTTGTGTTCGGCGCGCTCGTCGTCGGCTCGGTCATCACCGGCGACCCCGGTGGTCTCGCGCCCTTCGGCCCGTCGAAGTGGCTGGTCGTCTCGGCGTTGGCCTTCCTCACGGCAGCTTTGTCGCTGCGCCACGGCTCAGCACGGTGCCACCGACAAAGTTGGTGGATGTGGGTTGCGTTGCTGGCGTTGTTGACGTTGGCAGCGTTGGTCAACGGCGACGCCAAGGTTGCATTGCTCGGTCATCCAGATCGGCATCTCGGCGTCGCGACCTGGGTGTTGCTGTTTGCTCTGTTCTGTGCCGGGCAGCAACTGGCGGATCGCGTGACAACGTTGGCCCGCGGCAGCGTCGTGGCCGCGGCCGTGCTCGGCGTGTACTCGTTGTGGGAGTTGCTGTTCGGTCGGCCAATCGGTGTCGCGACGACGAGCCGACGCCTGCTCGGACCGTTCGGCTCGGCGGCATTCCTCGGCGCTGCATGTTGCCTGCTCGGACCGATTGCGCTCGGCGTCGCCCTCGACCGATCGCAGGATCGGCGATGGCGTTGGTTCGGCGCTTCGACTTCGCTGCTGGTCGCGGTGGCGATCGTGGGTTCCGGCACGCGAGCGGCATGGCTGGGCGCGGCGGCCACTGCCGTCGTGGTGCTCATCGCGGCGAGACCGAGTCGCCTCACCGTGATGTGGTGCGCAGCGGGCCTTGCGATCGCTATCGCAGTCGTCGCGCCACGTCTGGATGATGTGACCTCGCGCCGCGACAGTGGCGGCTCGCGCCTCGACGAATGGCAGGTCACGGCGCGGGTGATCGGGCGACATCCGGTGATCGGCGTCGGCCCGGAGGGCTACCGCATCGCCGTTGCCGAGGGGATCGACGACACCTACGAACGCACCTACCGACGCGACACGGTGCTACCGGATCGCGCCCACTCTGCTCCGCTCGACGTCACCTTGGCCGGCGGGCTCGGGGCAGGGATGCTGTACGTCGGACTCATCGGCTTCGTCGGCTGGCGAAGCTGGCGGCTCGTTCGATCGCGCGCCGCGCTGACTGTCGGGATCGGCGCGGCCGTGATCGCCTACGGCGTGCAGCAACTGCTGCTGTTCCCGCTCGCCGAACTCGATCCGATCTGGTGGGTGTTCGGTGGCCTGGTGATCGTGCTCACCTCCACGGATGTTGCGCCGATCGACCATCGCCGCACCGTTGTGCCGCTGATCGCCGCTGCTGCTTCGGCATTCATGCTCGTTGTCGGGGTGCTCGATGTCGCCGCCGATCGGCTCGCTCGAACCTCGCTGCGGGCTACCGATCAGGATGATGCTGTCGATACCGCCGACCGTGCCGTGTCGTTGCGGCCCGACAACATGCGCTACCGCCTGGTCGCCGCCGAGGCCTACCTTGGCCGAGGAGCGTTGGCCGACATCGATCGGGCGATCTCCGAGGCGCGCCGAGCTGTGGAGTGGTCATCGCACGACCCCTTCGCCAACGATGCATTGGCGACCGCGATGTCACAGCGTGCAGGTGTGACCGGCAACCCGGATGATGTTGCGAAGGCACTCGCCGAGTGGCAGCAGATGGTCGACCGCGACCCGCTTCGGGCAAGTTGGCAGCTGCAGTTGGGCCGTGCTGCGGCGCTCGCCGGCGACACCGAACGCGCCAGGCGCGCCTGGCTCGTTGCCGCCGACCTCGGCGAGCCGGGCGCAGACGAATTGTTGGCTGCTCTGGACGCATCGTCATGAATGTGGAACCGAATGGCGGCGTTGAGCGTGTACCGGGCGTGGACTTCACGATCGGCCAGACTGGGCCCACCTCGAGCCTTGGCCCCGAGATCGTCGAATTCATCACGATTGAATCGACCGAAACCGTCCAGGCGATGCTGCCCTTCGAAGAGTTCTACTGCGAACAACGGTTGCCGATCGGCCGAGCACTGGCGATCACGCTGCGCGACACGCAATTGGCGTCGGAGGCCGTCGATGAAGCCATGGCACGCGCCTATCAACGCTGGAGCAGGGTGCAAGCGCTCGACAACCCCGGCGGATGGGTGTACCGGGTCGGTCTCAATTGGAGCCGATCGATGCTGCGCCGCACCATGCGGCCGGCACCGGCGTGGGTCACCACTGCCGCCATCGTCGTCGATGGTGGCGGGCTGGACCCGACAATCGATCGCGCTCTCGCCCAACTCTCGATCGAACAACGAGCCGTGGTGGTGTGCCGCCTGCTGATCGGTTACTCCGAAGCGCAGACCGCCACGGCTCTGGGTGTGCGACCGGGCACCGTGAAGAGTCGCCTGGCCCGCGCCACGGCCCGCCTGCAATTCCTCCTGTCCCCCTTCGATCCCATGAACAAGGACGATCACTGATGAACGAACTCAACCCGACCGAGCAGCGACTGGCCGATCAGCTTCATCGCCACGCCCGCCACGTCGACATCGGCGACACTCCGATCGCCAGCGTGGTGTGCCGTGGCCGGCAACGACGCGAGCGCCGCCGTGCTGCTGTCGGTCTCGCTGCTGTCATCGCAGTGTCCGGCACGGCTGTTGGCACCATCCAACTGCTGTCGCAACCGGTATCGCGCCGTGTGGTTCCGTCGACTGATCCGGCCGACGACACCACGCCGACCGGCACGCTGCAGATCTCGCAACCCGGCGAGGAGCTCATTCCTGTCAACCGCGTCGATTCCAACCTGACCTGGAACGTCGTCGAGCCCGGCAGCACCGAGGCACTGGGCAGCGTCATCTGGGACAACAGTGCTGTCGTCGGCCAGTCACCGCCATACCTCGCCTGGTCGACGACCCCTGGCAAGACGATCAGCCCCAACGGCCAGCAGGACTTCATTCCGACCCTGTACCGATCCACCGACGGCATCCGCTGGGAGCCGGCCGGTGGTGAGTCCTTCACCCAGCCCGACATCTCGATGCGTGGTACCGGCAGCCGCAACGGCCGCATGTTCGCATTCGGCACCGTGGCGGCCACCGCCCCGATTCCGAACGGCGGTGGTGGTGAGGTCGTCGTCGATGTCAGTGACGATCAGGGAGCATCATGGCGCCACATCACCCTTCCGATCGACCTCCGCGGTCTCGCCGCGAGCGACGGCGTGCAGAGCGTCGGGTTCCTCGGCGACATGATCGCCAGCAACCAAGGCGTCGTTGCGGTCGGGGTGCCGAACATCAACATCGACGCATCTGTCTTCGGTTCCAATGGCGGGTACTTCCCACGACGCGACGGCGCCATCTTGGTGACATACCCGACGTGTGGCCGGGAGATCACGGCAACGACAGTCTCGTTCGGCGGTGGCTACTCGACTTCCGGCACGGTGGTTCCCCCAGCCACCGCGCCGGCCGACACCGCTCCTGCGGAGGACACGACGACCACGAACATCGGGGTCAGTGGTACCGAGCCGGCCGATACGTGCACGGCCGACAGTGCCCCGCAACAGTCGGATCTCATTCCCTGGACCGAGTTGGGTGTCGACGAAGCAGCCATTGCCACGATGTTCGCGCCGCGGGCGTTCGTCAGCACCGACGGCGAGACCTTTGTCGAGGGCACGTTCCCGGCGCTGCCGGACGGCTACCAAATGGGCCAGATCGATGTCTCCGCGACCGACAACGGATTCGTTGCTTCGGCCCAACTCAACGAACCCATGGGGGCTGGCCCCGGGCTGGCCAAGCTGTACACCAGCGCCGACGGACTGGCATGGACCGAGTCCGACATGCCGGTCGGGCAGTACTACATCGTCAACATCCTCGGCAACGGCACGATCGTCGCCTTCGGCAACGACATGACGGGTCAGTCGGTCACGGCCGTCTCGACCGATGCGGTCGAGTGGTCGAAGATGACGTTCTCGAGCATGCTCGATGCCGGCGATGGCGCGACCGCCCAGCTGAACATCGGTCAGTCGAGCGCCGGTCCCGGAGGGATCACCGCCGTGGCCAGTATCAACGTCGACGCCGCTCTCGAAGCCGGCGGGTTCTCGATCGAGAAAGACGGCGTGCGCTTGACGGTGACCGAAAGCCGGTTCCAGGCAATGGTGGCGATCGACATCGCCACGGGCGAGGAGCTCGGCCGCTGGGACGGCCGAACACCACCCGACCCAAACGCGGCCCTGAGTTGGGACGATCGGGGCGGGTACCGGGTGCTTGGCGACGACGGCACCGTTCGGGTCCGTTTCACCGACGTGGAACTGGGCGAGCTCTTCAACAAGCACAACGCCCTCCAGCCGAAGTCCGTCGTGCTCCACTCCACGGATGGCATCAATTGGTCCCGCGACGACATCGAGCCCATTGCCGGCTTCGATACGTACGGCGCCACCCGCGTGCAGGTGACCGGCACCAACTCGCTCGTCAGCGTGGTCGACACGAACAGCCGCGACACAAACGGTGTTGCCAAGACGGTCGTGCTCGTCGGGACGGCAAAGTCATAGACCCCAACCGCAACTTTGTCGCTGCCGCAGCGCTCAACGAGGTGCGAGAGACAAAGCTGGTTCGTCGGATCAGCGTGCTGGCAGCGATTGCTTCGTCGTCAGCACCGGCTCGAACAGATCGCCGAGCCGGTCGACACGCTCCAGCACATCGCTGATGGTGAATCTCAGCGCAACGCCACCCTCTGCGCCCTTCTCCACCTCCGCCCATGTGACCGGGGTCGACACCGTCGGCTCCGGTCGGGCGCGCATCGAGTACACACCGATCGTCGTCTTGAAGCGAGCGTTCTGGCTCCAGTCGACGAAGATCTTTCCCGGCCGCTGGACCTTCGCCATCACGGTCGTCACCCGGTCACGGTGCTGGCGCTCCAGCACCTGGCCGACGGCGAGCGCGAAGTCTGCAGCACCGTCGTGTGTCGCGGGAGTGTTCAACGGTACGTACATCTGCATGCCCTTCGAGCCCGACGTCTTG
>JANOJI010000085.1:0-12980 GCA_031408175.1 Ilumatobacteraceae bacterium | reverse complement strand
TGAACCCGAACGGCAACTGACCGATGATCGAGATGACCACCTCGCCCTCGGGAGTGATTCTGGTGACGTCGGCGCCCACGTCGCGGAACCTGAACTCGTTGCCGTTCGCGCTCGCCGTGACCAGCACGAGCTGGATCGATTGTGGCGATCTCAGCCCATCGATTTCTTGCCGTCGATTGCCTCGCGAACGATGTCGGCGTGCCCGGCATGCTGTGCCGTCTCGGCAACGATATGCAGAAGCACCCGACGCGCAGACCACGCCGCGCCGGGCTCGAACCACGGGGCCTCCGGCAACGCGTGGGAGAGATCGAGATCTGGCATCGTCGCCACGCGCTCGTCGGTCGCCGCGGCAACGACCTCGTATTCGGCGAGCAGGCCGGCCAGTGTCTCGCCGGGGAGCATGCGAAAGCCGTCGGCGTATGCATCGGCTGCGCTGTTGCCAGCCGCGTCGGTCTCGGCCCAGTTGGCGGCACCGAGAGCGCCTTCGCCGTCGATCATGAACTGCGCCCAGGCGCGTTCGGTCTCGGTGACGTGCTTGATCAGCCCGCCGATGGTCAGCTCGCTCACGGTGGAGCGGTGCGCAGCTTGCGCATCCGTCAGGCCATCGGTCGTGCTGCGCAGCAGCGCACGGTGCGTCGTCAGCGTTTCCAGCAGGTCTCGGCGCTCGGGGGTGAGGTTGTCGGTTGCGGTCATGCCCCGATTCTCGCACTTGAATAGGCCACGATCTGTCCGGTTTACTGCATCAATTGGCAAGGCGCCCATCGACGCGCATCGGTCGATCGACTGACGCGGGATCGTTCGAATTGATGAATGACGGTCGCTCTCAATCACACCTTGGCCGGACGACTTCGGGATGGGCCCGTCGGATGATGGCAGCCATGACCATCAAGACCACTTCCAATACACTTCGTTCACGTCGCGCCGGCCGAGCCGCCGTCGTTGTCCTCGCCGGCCTGGTGCTGGCAGGAACGGCGTGCTCGTCGTCCGATGACGCGGGTTCTCCCGACAAGACTGTCGCACCGACGAGCTCGGCGCCGACTCCTACGACTGCGCCACCGACTACGTCCGCGCCTCCGACAACTGTGCCCCCGACGACCGCGCCCGCGCCGTCGACCACTGCGCCGGAGGACTCGGAACGCCGGGCGATGTTGACCGAGATCCTCGAGTCACATCACGCAGTGGGCGAGTTTGTCGGTGGACGCATTGCGTTGCGCGATCGCGACGGCACGATCACCGAGGTCACTGCCGGTACGCAGACCCTCGACGCGACAAGCCCCGCCGTCGACCTCGACGTGCCGTGGAACATCGGCAGTGTTACGAAGACGTTCGTCGCCGTCGTTGTGCTGCAGCTCGCCGACGAGGGTGCCATCGACCTCGACGCAGGGATCAGCGGCTTCCTGCCCGACCTCGCAGGTGCCGATCGGATCACCCCCCGCCAACTGCTGCAACACATCAGCGGCCTCAATGAATACTTGGACCAGCCGGCGGTGATCGCCGACGCGAAGCGCGAGTGGACGCCCTCCGAGCTCATCGCGGTCGCCGAAGCGGCAGGACGAGTGGGCGAGCCCGGTGGCCCGTTCCGATACTCGAACGCCAACTACATCGTGCTCGGCGAGATCATCGAGCAGGTGACCGGCAACTCGTGGGCCGATGCGATCCGATTGAGGATCGTCGAGCCGCTGGGGCTGAGCAGCACGTCTGCGCTCGGGACCGAGTGGAGCCCTGGCTACAACCCTGTCGCCGGTGGGTTCGAGGACACGACCTTGTCCGGGCATCCGTCGCTCGGTGGCCCGGCCGGCGGGCTGCAGTCCACGGGCCGTGATCTGCTGCGCTTCGTCGCCGCGCTGGCCGACGGGACGCTGCTGTCCGCTGAGTCGCAGGCCGCGATGCTCGCGTTCGTGCCCGGTGAAGACTATTCACAATTCGGCATCACGCACGGCTACGGGCTTGGTCTCGAGCAGTACGCGACCGACGCGGTCACCGTGATCGGACATCTTGGGACAGGCGTGCACGGATCATTCATCGGCTACGACGCAGAAAACGGACCAGCCGTCGCGGTGATGATCAACACCCGCAACCCGGAGTCCCAGGCGATCATGGCGATCGAGACGCTGACAGCCGTCAGCCAGGTCGGCTGAGCGGAGAGCGCTTGGGCCGGGCCATCGGCGCCATCGGGTTCGTCATCAACGAGATGCGGGACAATCTGGACGACGAACCACAGCATGTCCGAGCAGACTGACATCTGTGGAACTGCCGATTCTGGAACGCGCCGATGAACTGATCGCCGCGATCGCCGCCCATCAGGTGGTGATCGTCGCCGGTGAGACCGGGTCGGGCAAGAGCACCCAGTTGCCGCAGTTCTGCTTGCGTGCCGGCCGCGGCGTCGATGGGATGATCGGCCACACCCAGCCCCGGCGGATCGCGGCGCGAACGATCGCCGATCGCGTCGCCGAGGAGATGGGCTGCGAGCTGGGCACCACGGTCGGCTACGCGGTGCGGTTCACTGATCGAGTCGGCCCGCATACACGGATCAAGGTGATGACCGACGGCATCCTGCTGGCCGAGATCCAACGCGACCGCATGCTGCGCCGCTACGACACCTTGATCATCGACGAGGCCCACGAGCGCAGCCTGAACATCGACTTCCTTCTCGGCTACATCCGCCAGCTGCTACCGCGACGGCCCGACCTGAAGCTGATCGTCACCTCGGCGACCATCGACACGCAGCGTTTCAGCGAGCACTTCGACAACGCTCCGATCATCACCGTCGAGGGACGCACCCATCCGGTCGAGGTTCGCTACCGGCCCCTCGGAGACGACGACGAAGCGCGCGACCAGGTGCAGGCGGTGTGCGCGGCCGTCGATGAGCTGAGCCACGAAGGTCCGGGCGATGTGCTGGTGTTCCTGTCGGGCGAGCGCGAGATCCACGACACCGCCGACGCCCTGCGCCGGCTGAATCTGGGCGACACCGAGGTGCTGCCGCTGTACGCACGACTGTCGAGTGTCGAGCAACACCGCATCTTCCAGTCGCACCGCGGGCGACGCATCGTGCTGTCGACCAACGTCGCCGAGACGTCGCTGACCGTGCCAGGCGTTCGCTACGTGGTCGACACGGGTACGGCGCGCATCTCGCGGTACAGCCATCGGTTGAAGGTACAGCGGCTGCCGATCGAGCCCGTGTCGCGCGCCTCGGCCGACCAGCGCGCCGGCCGTTGCGGTCGCGTCGCGCCGGGTATCTGCATCCGCCTCTACGACGAGGAAGGTTTCGCCGATCGCCCGGCGTTCACCGAACCCGAGATCCTGCGTACCAGCCTGGCCTCGGTCATCTTGCAGATGACCAACCTCGGCCTCGGCGATGTCGCCGCCTTTCCGTTCATCGAGCCACCCGACAGCCGCTCGATCCGCGACGGCTACATGCTGCTCGACGAACTCGGCGCACTGCGGCCGGCGGCAAAGGACACAGCAGCGGCAGTGACCGATCGACGTTTGACCAAGGTCGGTCGTCAGCTGGCCCGCCTGCCGATCGACCCGCGCATGGCCCGAATGGTGGTGGAAGCCGACCGGCACGGTTGCGTGCGCGAGGTGATGGTCGTCGCCGCAGCCCTCAGCATCCAGGATCCGCGCGAACGCCCGGCCGAACACCGTCAGGCTGCTGACGAGATGCACCGCCGGTTCACCGTCGACGAGGCAACGAGCAGCGACTTCATCGCCTTCGTCAAGCTGTGGGACTACCTACGGGCGCGGCAGCAGGAACTGAGCGGCAATCAATTCCGACGGCTGTGTCGCAGCGAGTACCTCAACTACCTCCGAGTGCGCGAGTGGCAAGACGTGTTCAGCCAGCTCCGCCAAGTCACCGGGCAGCTGGGCATCCGCCCCGGCAGCGAGGTGTCCCATCCCGACCGCATTCACCAAGCGCTACTGGCGGGTTTGCTCAGCCACCTCGGAATGCGTGACGGCACGGCCGACAACAAGGGCCGCGAGTACAACGGCGCGCACGGCTCGAAGTTCGCCATCGGCAGTGGCTCGGTGCTGTCGCGCAAGCAGCCGACGTGGGTCATCGCCGCCGAACTCGTCGAGACCAACCGATTGTGGGCCCGAACTGTTGCGAGCGTGCAGCCCGAGTGGGCCGAGGCCATCGCCAAGCATCTCACCAAATACAGCTACGGGGAGCCACGCTGGGATGCTCGCAGCGGTCGCGCCGTGGTGAGCGAACGGGTGTCGCTGTACGGCTTGCCGATCGTCGCCAACCGCACCGTCGGCTACGACAGCGTCGATGCCGCCGAAGCGCGGACGATGTTCATCCGCCACGCGCTGGTCGCGGGCGATTGGACATCGACCCACGACTTCATCAAGCACAATGCCGAGTTCCTCGACGATCTGCGCTCCCGCGAGGACCGCACCCGCAAGCTCGACACGATCGACGACGAGGCCGTGATCGCCTTCTACGACCGGCGCGTCGACTCAGCTGTGGTGTCGAGTCGTCATTTCGACCGCTGGTGGAAGGACGTTCGCCGCGGCGAACCCGAGCTGTTGAC
Source organism: Ilumatobacteraceae bacterium (assembly GCA_031408175.1). Taxonomy (GTDB): domain Bacteria; phylum Actinomycetota; class Acidimicrobiia; order Acidimicrobiales; family Ilumatobacteraceae; genus JAENVT01. Next base: position 8,445 of record JANOJI010000085.1, on the reverse strand, counting down.
GATGTCCGCCGAGGCATTGGGCCGGGCATCGGACAATAACGCGGACCACTACCCGACCACGTGGGCGCACACCGACATGGTCTTCTCGGTGACATATCGCTTCGACCCCGGAGCCGTCGACGACGGAGTCACGGTTCACGTTCCACTCGACGTGCTGGGCCGGCTGACCACCGACGGGTTCGACTGGCAGGTGCCGGGCTTGCGAGCAGACCTCGTGGCGGCGTTGATACAGACCTTGCCCAAGGACATCCGCCGCCAACTGATCCCCGCCGCCGAGACGACCGCCGCGGCGTACCGGTTGTTGGAGGAGGCCGACGAACCGTTGGCGGTTGCGTTGGCCCACGCGGTCGAAGCAGTCGTACCGGCGGTGCGCGTGCCGCCGCGCGCCCTCGATGCCACTCGTGTGCCCGATCACTTGCGGATCACGTTCGCCGTGCACGACGAGACCGGTGCCGTGGTCGGAATCGGCAAAGACCTCAACGAGATCAAGCGCCGGTTGCGGGCGACGCTTCGGGCGGCCGTGGCCCGGGCGACACCCATCGACGAACGTCGTGGCATCACCACGTGGGATGTCGGCAACCTGCCGCGCCGTGTCGACACCGTGCGCGGCGGCCATACGGTGCACGGCTATCCCGCGTTGCTCGACGATGGCGACAGCGTCTCGCTGCGTGTCTTCACGACCCCCGAACTGCAGGAGCGAGTCATGCGCAGCGGTGTGAAGCGGCTCTTGTTGCTGGCCGTACCCGTCGGCAAGCGAGCGCTGGAGGCACAGCTCGCGAATCGCGACAAGCTCATGCTTGCCCGGTTCGCACCACAGACTGCCAGCGCCATCGCCGCCGATTGCGTCGCTGCAGTTGCCGACCGGTTGGTCGCCGAGCACGGCGAGGTGTGGACCACTGCCCAATTCGACTCGCTGCTCGCCACTGCCCGGCCGCAACTGCCCCTGCGATCGGCAATCGCCCTGCGTACCGCAGCCGAGATTGTCGCCGTCGCCGCTGGCATCGAGGAGCACGTTGGCAAGCTGATCAGTGCTTCCGTCGCGCCAAACGTCGCCGACGTGCGGCGACACTTGGCGCGGCTGGTTCACGACAGGTTCGTCGTCGCCCACGGCGAGCACCGCATCGCCGATGTGCTGCGCTATGTCAACGGCATCAAACGACGGCTCGGCAAGCTGCCCGAGAACCCGGTGAAAGACCTCCACAAGTTGGCCGAGGTACGCAACGTCGAACGCGAGTACACGTCGTTGCTCGAAGGGTTTCCGCCCGGCGACGTCGCCCAGGAGGTCGTCGATCTCGGCTGGATGCTCGAGGAGCTGCGCATCAGCGTGTTCGCGCCATCTCTGGGTACCAGCCGACCTGTCAGCGTCAAACGGATAGTCGCCGAGCTTGTTGCGCTGCGCGGGTGAGAGACCTGGCGGCAGCCGCGTGCCAGTGAGGACGATCAGCGTTGTGCCATCGTTTCCACAGCAGCGACGTCGAGCACTTGGATCGCACCGCGCTCGAGGCTGAGCATGTTGTGGCGAACACCGTGCTGCAGCACGCGGTTGACGGTTTGCCGAACGGTCCCCGCCGCATGCGCCAGATCATCTTGCGACATCCTGATCGGCTCGCTCTGATAAGCGGTTGCCAACATTGCGAGCCGCCGCCACACGCGAATCTCGGGCGGTAGCAACATCTCGACGACCAGTTCGCTGGTACGAATGACCCGCTCCGCCAAGGCCATGACCAGAAATCGATCAACGCCCGGATGGTGTGAGCGCACCTCCTCGAAGTCCTGGCGGTACAGGGCCAGCGTCTCGGAGAGTTCCAGTGCACACACGCGCCCGGTGCGAATTCTGTCGGAGTGCACCAATGCCAGTTCGCCGAAAAACTCCCCTGGCTGGATCACGCGTAGTGAGATGGTGTGACCGTCCATCGTGGTGACCTGTACGTCGAGGCGACCTGACTGCACCAGGTAGAGGCAATCACCGTGATCACCGTCGTTGAAGACCGCCTGGCCGCGCTTGTAGCGGCGGGGGCGCAGATGAGCAATCAGTGCCTCGCGCTCGGCCGGTTCCAGGGAGTCGAGCAATGGCGAGTAAATCGCTGCTGTGGTCGTCATCACAGTTCGGATCATAGGTGTCGCTGCCTGCAGGAACCGGGTCCGAGGGTGTCGTACGTCACTGTGGATTCGACTCACCCACGACAGTGTGCGGCACCTGATTGGGGCATCGTCGGCCACGTCTCTTGAAAGGGGAACCAGATGCTGCTGTTTTCACGTCTCATCACACTCACCGGTAGTCCGCGAAAGTCCATGACTTGGGCGGCGGGAATCACCGAGTATGTCAATGCCCACAGCTCGCTGTCGGTCACGTGTTGGGCAGGCAACTTCGGCTACCCAATCGGTACGGTGGCCTGGAGCTCGATGGTCGAGTCGCAAGCCGCGCTCGCTGCTGGAACAGCCGGGTTGCTCGCCGATGCCGGCTATCTCGACATGATCGAGTCGGCAGCCGACCTGGTCAGCTCACCAGGACAAGACTCGCTGCGCGAAGTCATCTACGGCACACCCGGCGAGCCGCCGGCGATCGGGTCCATCGTGAACGTCACTACTGCCACGGCAATCGTTGATCGCATGGCCGACGCAGTCGGTTGGGCCGTCGAGATCGGACAGCACGTCGAGAGCGTGATCGGCACGCCAGTCGCCGTACTCACCGACGTCTTCGGCACCATGGGTGGAATCGCCTGGATCGGCGCGCAGCCCGATATCGCTGCTGGCGATGCGGCACGAGCGAAGCTGAATGCCGACGGCGACTATCTCAAGCGCGTCGCCGGATCCAAGGACCTGTTCATCCCCGGCACAGGCCACATCAGCCAGGCAACTCGCATCGCCTGACACTCACTGCGGCTGCGTTTGACGACCCGGGCCCTGGGCGGGCTGGGTCGTCAAACGTAGCGCTCAACTGTCAATCGTCGACGCTGACGCTGTCGACGGAAACGCTGTCGACAGAAGCGACGCTCACGCTGGCGACAGACACGCTGTCGACAGAAGCGACCGAAGCGACGCTGGCGACAGACACGCTGTCGACAGAAGCGACCGAAGCGACGCTGGCGACGGAAACACTCTCGGCCGCCAATACCACTGGTGCCGGCCGCACCTGTGCGGGAACCTCGGTCACCACGATCTCGGAGCTCGGCGACGCGAGCGGGCCATTCGGCAGAGCCGCGACAGGCGCTGTTGGCACCAGCTGCACGTTGGTGACTTCCGGCGTGGTCGTATTGCCACTGTCAGCGACCGCGAGGCCGCCCATTGCAACACCAGCTAGGGCACCGCCGGCCGCCACTTTCCAGTTCAAACGCTTGTGGGGAAACATTTCATTGTCCTTCCATTTGCTGAGACTGGCAGCAGGAGCTGCCGGCTTCTGATTCAGTTGTACCGGTCCCGCATGGCACGCTCATGAGCGTCAGCTGAGAGTGTTCTCATCTAGCCCGAACCGTTCGGCCAGGCTGAGAACGTCGCTGACCCGCTCGCGCCACGACGGCATCTGGCTTCGGAATGGCCCTGTGGCGAGACCGATCAGCGCCGCAGCGACACGACGATCGAGCTCGCGACGATCGAGGAGACCGTCGAGGTGACGGCGCAGTTGCGCGGCAAATGGATCGACGTACACGCGGGCATCCGGCGTCAGTTCCCCGAGGGCGATCACATGACCGAGGAATCGGGCAAGGTCGTCGAGCGGCTCGCCGACTCCAACGCGGTCGACGTCGAGGACACCGACGATCTCACCACTGTCGTCGACCTGCAACTGCCCGTCGTGAAGATCGCCGTGGATGATGCTTGCCTCGGTGTCCATGCCGGGCTGGTCGAACCGGGCGAGCAATGTGTCAAGTCGGCCGCCGACCCGGGGCAGCACACTCGCCAGCATGGCCGCGTGACGGGGCGCGGCCTTGATCAGTGACACATGTTCGCCACCCGCCACCCACGCGCTGTCCTGGCTGATCGCAGCAAACTGTTGCACGACGTCGAAGATCGCCTGCCCCCCGGGCAGAGCCCCTCGCCCTTCGAGCAATCTGTTGCGCAGGGAGGTACCGGTGAGCGCCCGCATCACGACCACACCTCGGCGTTCGTCGGTGTCGAGGATCTCGGGGACGGGCAAACCACTGGCGAGGATTGCAGCGTGTGCATCGACGAGGCGCCGAACTTCGGCTGGCGGCAGCACCTTGATATAGGCCTCGCCTCCTGGCCATATGGCGTGCACGACGGCTCGGCGGCACGGCCGGAACGAGCGGACCGTGAGGGTGAGATCCGACACCGACACTCCGAGCAACTCGCCGACCGGGCCGTGAGTCACTGCATCGGCAAGGCCGGGGAGGTATGGATCGAACGGGTACCGCCAGACGCCGACGCGCAGCCCTTCGGCTTCGATCGGCATGGTGCCCGGCGGCTCGCCCGTCGGTGTTGTGGCAGCGAGCAGGGTCTCGCGCACGGACGGGCCCGATCGCCACGAGACGACCGCGGCGTAGGAAACCACGAGCTCGCGGCTCGGCCGGTACAGCACCTGGCGCGGCTCGATGGCCTCCAGCACCCCATCCCCTGCTTCGACTGCAGGCGCGACGACATCGCGGGCGTGTACACCGGTCAGGTAGGGGGCCGCCGGGAGCAGCGGGTCGGCGACCAGCATGCGACGATGGTAGGCAATTCGAGTGATGGGCGATGAGATTCCGAAGCAGTCCTCATATCCATGGAGCGGTGAAAGAGAGATTTCTCATCTTGTTTTCACACAGATGTTCCTCCGATGGGCGATGCTGTCATCGACATGTCGGTTTCGCGATCCTCCTCGGCCACGGTGATCGTGGCTGTCGTCGCCGTGGTCTTCGGGCTCGGCATCGGAGCGGCTGCCCGCGAGTTGGTGCCGAACGCGCCGCCTGCCATCGACCCGATCGTCATCGAGACATCGACGGACGTAGTCGACTCGATCACGACGAGCACCACCACCACGTTGGCGGCCACCGTGGCGGGCCCGACCGCGACAACGATGGTCGTCGAGGGCGAGTCGACCACCATTGCGCCAATCGTCTCGCAGCCTCCGCAGGTGGCCGTGCCGACTGCTCAGCCGCCGACTCCGACCAGCGACGACGACGATGATGACGACGACGATGATGACGGCGACGACGGCGGCGACGGCGACGGCGACGGCTGAGCCTGCCGGCTCACCGCGGCTTGGTCACCGGCTCCGCCGCACGGTCCACAGCCTGCGCGCTCGGGTCGTCATTGGGTCGATCCTGCTGCTCGTGGCCGCCCTGGCGATCTCGGTGGTCGCCATTCGACAGGCGTTGCTGGTGCGTGTCGATGAGGACATCAACGCATCGATGGCACATGAGATCGACGAGTTGCGCAATCTCGCGACCGGAGTCGATCCGTCGACCGGCCAGCCATATGGTGAGAACGCAGAGGCGATTCTCTCGACGTTCCTGGAAAGCAACGTTCCGGCCGGCGGCGAGGCCTTTTACGCCTTCGTAGGAGGACGGCCATACCTCTCGTCATTCGGCGCGCCATCCGGGGTCTTCAGCGATGACGCACTGCTACAGCGCTGGACCACCGCGACCGAGGCAACCCGTGTCGACGCGAAGACGGAGGACGGCGAGCTTCGCTCGCTGGCGGTCCCCCTGCTCGGTTCGGACGGCGCGATAACCGCCACCTTCGTCGTCGCCACCTACCCGGCCGACGATCAGGCCGATGTGAACCGGATCGTTCGGACAGTGATCATCGTCGCCCTCATCGTGCTCGGTATCGCGTCGGTGGCCGCGTGGTCCCTGGCGGGCCGGATGTTGCGTCCGGTGCGTCAACTGACGCAGGCCGCCCGCACGACCGGTGCGTCCGATATGACACGCCGCATGATGGTCGAGGGCAACGACGAGATCGCCCTCTTGGCGCACACGTTCAACGGCATGCTCGATCGTCTGGATCTCGCATTTCGATCCCAACGAGCCTTCCTCAACGATGTCGCCCACGAACTGCGAACGCCGATCACGATTGTCAGCGGACACTTGGAACTGCTCAGCGACGACCCCGTCGAACGGGCGGAGACCATCGCTCTTGTCACCGACGAACTTCATCGGATGGGCCGATATGTCGCTGACCTTCTGCTCGTGGCCCGTGCAGCCCAGCCGGACTTCCTCCGTCCGCAGTTGGTCGACATCGGCGACATCCTCGATGCTGTCCTCGCCAAATCCGCTCCGCTCGGCGAGCGAGAGTGGGTTCGCACGACCGTGCCCCGCCCCGGCACGTTGCTCACCATTGCCGACGGCGACCGCCTGACCCAGGCGCTGCTCGCCCTGGTCACGAACGCGATCGAGCACACTGAGACAGGCGACCGAATCGAGATCGGAGCCGACACACGGTCGGTGGGCTCGATCGACACGATCCACATCTGGGTCGCCGACAGTGGATCCGGGATCGATCCGGCAGCGCACGATCGCATCTTCAACCGGTTCTCACGCGGGGAATCGAGCACTAGCAAGCGCCCCGAGGGCACCGGTCTCGGGCTCGCCATCGTCGCTGCGATCGTCACCGCCCACGGTGGCGAGATCCAGGTCGACAGCGCCCTGGGCGAAGGAACAACGTTCAGCATCGTTTTCCCGCGAGACATGGGCCAGCAGGATCTGCCATGACAAGAATTCTGATTGCCGAGGACGAGGAACGGATCGTGTCGTTCCTCGAGAAGGGGCTACGTGCGGCCGGATACTCGACGCACGCAGTCGGCGACGGTGTCAGCGCGCTTGCCTTGGCCCGTGACGACGGCTTCGATCTGCTGATCCTCGACCTCGGCCTGCCCGGCCTGACGGGTCAGGAGGTGTTGCAGCGTATGCGGACAAGGGGTGAGCAGATGCCGGTCATCATCCTCACCGCGCGAGTCAGCATCGAAGACACCGTTGCCGGCCTCGAAGGCGGAGCCGATGACTACGTGGGCAAACCATTCCGATTCGAAGAACTGCTGGCCCGCGTGCGGGTGCGCCTCCGCGAGTCGGGACCAGCGGATGTCACCTTGCTGCGCGCCGGAGTCGTGACCCTGGACATACGCACCCGCCGCGCGGCCGTCGGCGATCACGTCGTCGAGTTGACGGCACGCGAATTCGCTTTGCTGGAAACGCTACTGCGCCATGCCGGTCAGGTGATGAGCCGCGAACAGTTGCTCAGTCACGTCTGGGGCTACGACTTCGACCCCGGGTCGAACGTCGTCGACGTGTATGTGCGCTACCTGCGCCGCAAGCTCGGTGACGACGTGATCGAAACGGTGCGCGGGATGGGCTACCGGCTCCGCGCCTGACCCGCTACCGGCTAGTGGTGGTCGTGTTCGGCGCGGTGACGAGCAAGCGGGTCGTCGGCGAAGTCACCACGCGGATCACGCCACACGGTGTGCACGTGATTCGCGTCGCGCGCTGAGTTGTCGTACTCAGCGAGCAACGTCGGCCCGTGCAGCCGGTAGTAGTGCGGCTGGCCGCGCTCCAGACCACCTGCCCAGAGCAAGTGCACATCATGCAGCGCGGTGCCGGCGAACTTGGCGGCCTCCTCGTCGGCGACGTCGTCGGGCAGGCGATCGACGTACAGGCGCAACAACGCGTCGAGCATGTCACGCTGATCGACATCCATGGCCCCGGCCGCCAGCCCCTTCGGACGGTGCGTGAAGGACACGGCCTCGAGATCTGCCGGACCGATGTCGATCGCCTCGTTGAGCTTGTCTTGCGAGCGCTGCAGACGCTCACCCAACTCCCCGTCGAATTCTCGCCGCCAGATCTGCGGCAGCGGAATCGGAAGATCACCGTCACTCAACGATGGGCGGTTGGCGCCTACGAGATCGGTCGGCGCCCGAGGTGTCACCACCGCTGCACGGCTCTGGTCGTCAGTCAGCGAACGGGTCAGTTCGCGCGCCAGGTCCTCGACACCCGCGAGCGGTCGAAGCGGGTGCGGCCCGAGCAGTGGTGCACTGGCCGGATCGGCTCCGAAGAACAGCGGCGTCAATCCGCTCAACGCACCGTCGATGATCGTGAAGTTCAACGAGACGTGGTGCCCGCCCAGCCGCCAGCCCCACGTGCCGGCCGGCGCCGGCGTTCCGAAAAATCGCACGTAGTACATCAATGGGTCGCGTCCACGCGGCCTCTCGAACGAGGCAGTGAACCCTTCGAGTTGGTCGAGCACATTCTCGAGTCCGATGATCGTCGATGCGGTGACGTACCCGGCGGTGGACAGACCACTGGCAACGAGACGGAACACCATCCGATGCTGCGGCTGCGACATCGCCGCAAGCGTGAGACCTCCGTGATCGGTTGGCGTGTAGAACCATCGACGGCGCTCGTCATCCGCGGGAAACGGCCACAGTGCCAGCTTGCGCTGGGAATCGTCGAGAGATTCGATCAGCCGGTCCGCCTCGTCGGCCATCTGCGCGGCGACACGAATCCGTGCTGGTGATGC
>JANOJI010000081.1:0-8885 GCA_031408175.1 Ilumatobacteraceae bacterium | reverse complement strand
GACGTCGAGGAACGCTTCGTCGATGGAGATCCGCTGGACGAGAGGCGTGAAATCGCCGAGTATCGCCATCACCTGATCTCCGAGTCGCTGATACTCCGAGAAGTGTCCGTGCACGAATGTGAGATCGGGGCACAGGCGCTGCGCCCTCCAGCCCGACATGCCGCCTTTCACCCCAAACCGCCTCGCCTCGTACGAGGCGGCCAATACGACACCTCCCCCCACGGCGATGGGTCGCCCGAGCAACGAGGGGTCGAGCAACTGCTCGACCGACGCGTAGAACGCATCGAGGTCGGCGTGCAGGATGGTGGCGCCAGCGGGCACGATCCGAAGACTAGTCGAACATTTGTACTGGGTATTCGGGTAAGTGAAGTTACCCCCATATGTAGGTGTCGAGGGGTTCGGCGGTGAGGTCGTTCCAGGGGTGGGGGTCGGTGTTCATTGCTTGTTGGAGGAGCCGGTAGAACAGCAGGCCTCGTGATTGGCTGTTGCGCCGGTTGAACCGGAAGGCGAACTCGTCGAGGTAGAAGTCGAGGTGCTTGTCGCTGATGCCTTGGTGCAAGGTGCCAGCGATCCATCGTTTGAGCAGCGAGGCGATCTGGTGTGTCGCCGGCAGCAGCACGTGGGCGGGCTGTTTCGAGGCGACGATGTTGACCGGGTCGTGGATGAACCCGCGTTTGGTCAACCCCAGGTAGCCGCTCAGTCCGTCGGTGCGAATGGTTGATCCGGCAGCGACGCTGTATGAGACGAACCCGCACAGATGCTCGGTGGTCGCTCGAGGAACACGGGTCAGGCGGACCCGACCCAGGTGTGAGCCGGGCGGGGTCTCGACAGCGATGACGACCAGCGTCTTGGAGGTGCCACGCCCGTCCAGGCCAGCGCCGATCGCACCGACGAAGGTTTCGTCGACTTCGACGACACCGGACAACAGCTCCCGGTCGGGGCGGACCATCGCCCGGCGCAGTTTGTGCATCCACGCCCACGCCGTCTCATACGAGCCGATCCCCAGCACCCGCTGCAGACCAAGGGCTGAGACCCCGTTCTTTTGCGATGTGACGAACCACACCGCGGCGAACCACGTCGTCAACGGCAACCGCGAACGATGCATGATCGTGCCGGCAGTGACCGAGGTGCGCCGCTGACAGGACCGGCACATCCACAACCCGGCACCGGTCATCCAGAACTCGCCGACACCACACGCCGGACAGACGAACCCGTTCGGCCACCTCAACCGGGCCAGATACTCCCGACACGCCTCGTCATCATGGAACCACGTCGTGAACTGCTGGAACGTCCGCGGGTAGTCCACCCCGGCAACCGGCATCGAAACGCTCTCCACAACATGCAGACCCTACTTCACTTAACCGGATACCCAGTACACGTGTTCGCTAACCTGCGGTAGTGATTCCCCGTCTCGGTGTGTTGTGGTGCCCGAACTGGGCGGTCGTTGCCGCGCAGGCCGAGGCCGATGAACCGGTCGTGGTGTTGCACGGCAACCGGGTGATCGCCCGCTCGGTTGCGGCAGGGCGAGAAGGCGTCGTGGTCGGTCAGCGGCGTCGTCAGGCACAGGCATGCTGTCCTCGCGTCCGCCTGGTCGCCCACGATCCCGATGGCGATGCGCGCCGGTTCGAGAGTGTCGTCACGGCAATCGCCGCGCTGATACCACGGGTCGAGATCACCGAACCGGGGATGCTCTCGTTCCTGGCCAAGGGACCATCGCGGTACTTCGGTGGCGAGTCGGCAATGGCCGAACAGATGACGGATCTGGCCACCAGCACAGCCAGTGCAACCGGCGCGGCGCTGGAGGCAGTGGGGGGCTTCGGCATGGGCGTGGCCGACGGCCGGTTTGCCGCCGCCATTGCAGCCCGGATGGCCGCCGCACGTCGTGGTGCCGAGATCGTGCCGGTGATCGTGCCGACCGGTGTGGAAGCCACCGCCCGGTTTCTGGCGCCGTTGCCCGTGCAGTTACTGGCCGCGGTGGCCGGCCTTGGCGACGACTTCGTGGAGCTGTTGCAGCGCCTCGGCGTGCGTCAGGTGGGTCAGCTGGCCGCGCTGTCGGTGGCCGATGTGTTGGCCCGGTTCGGGCGACAAGGTGAGTTTGCCCATCGCCTTGCCAGTGGCGGCGACGACCGTCCTCCCGACACGGTCGAGCCGCCCAGTGGGTTGGTCGCCATGCAGGTGCTCGACGACCCGGCCCACCACGTCGACACCATGGTGTTCATCGCCCGCCAACTGGCCGAAGAACTGTGCAGCGTCCTCCGCGCCGACGGCAAGGTGTGCACCCGGCTGATCATCACCGCCGAGACCGAACACAGCGAACGCAACGAACGATTGTGGTATCGCTCCACCGGGCTATCGGCAGCGGCGATGATCGAACGCGCTCGATGGCAGCTCGATGCCTGGGTCAACAGCGCCGCGCTCACATCGGGTATCACAGCCGGCGTCACCATGCTGCGGCTCGAGCCGGTCGAAGTGCGCGGCGACGATGGCGTGCAACTGGGCTTGTGGGGCGGGCGCACCCAGGCCGACGAATGGGCGGCGCGAGCCGTGGCACGGCTGGCCACCTTGGCAGGGGCTGAGCACGTGGTGGTACCCGCCGCCACCGGAGGACGGTTGCCAGGCGACGCCTTCGCCTGGGTGCCCGCGGTCACCGCCGATCTTGCCGAGCCCGCCCAGCGTCTGACCGCGCCCGATGGGCCATGGCCAGGCAGCATGCCCAGCCCATCGCCGGCCGTGGTGCATGCCCAGCCGATGGCAATCGAGGTGCTCGACAGCCAGGGACACCCGGTGCGTGTCACCGGCAGGGGGGCGGTCAGCGCCGCGCCGGCAACGGTGCGTGTCGCCGGCAGGGGAGCAGAGCTCGTCGTGGCATGGGCCGGTCCATGGCCGCTGGAAGAGCGCTGGTGGGACTCCACCAGAGCGCGGCGATCGGCGCGGTTCCAGCTGTTGACTGGGTCCAGATCCGGGTCAGGATCGCTGCTCCTGGTCAGCCTCGAACGACAACGTTGGTGGTTGCTCGGTGAGTACTGCTAAGTTCGCTTGTTGAACTTACTCTCGCTCACTTGGAGATGTACACATGAACACTGACATGGACACTGAGCAATGGCATCCGACAGCGTGCGTACTGTGTTCGATCAATTGTGGCCTCGAGGTTCGAATCAACGGGCCGACCATCACCAGGGTGCGCGGCGATAAGGCACACCCTGGCTCGCAGGGCTACACGTGCGAGAAGGGTCTGCGCATCGACCACTACCAGAACGGTCCGCATCGACTGACCAGCCCGCTGCGCCGCCGCCCCGACGGTTCGTTCGAGGAAATCGACTGGGATACCGCGATCGCTGAGGTCGCCGCCAGGTTCAACGATGTGATCACCGAGCACGGTGGCGACAAGATCTTGTTCTACGGCGGTGGTGGGCAGGGCAATCATCTCGGCGGTGGATACGGCGGCTCGACCCGTGCCGCACTCGGCATCAAGTACACCTCCAACGCGCTGGCCCAGGAAAAAACCGGTGAGTTCTGGGTCGACGGTCAACTGTTCGGTCGCTCGCGCTGTCACACCACCGGCGACTACGAGCGGGCCGAAGTCGCCGTGTTCTGGGGCAAGAACCCGTGGCAGTCGCACGGCTTCCCGCAGGCCAGAAAGATCCTCAAGGAGATCGCCAACAATCCGGCGCGCACGTTGATCGTGGTCGATCCGCGGCGCACCGAATCTGCGGATCTGGCCGACATCCATCTGCGCCCGCGGCCGGGTGGCGACGCCGATCTGCTCGCCGCGCTGTTGGCTGTGCTGGTCGACGAACACCTGCTGGCCGATCGCTGGTTGACCGACAACGCCAAGGGTCTCGCCGAAGTTGTGGCGCACCTGCGGCTGATCGACATCGCTGCCTCGTGTGACAGAGCCGGAGTCGATGAGGCCACTGTTCGCCAGGCGGCGCGGGTGATCGGCACGGCAACCGGCGGTGTGTCGATCTACGAAGACCTCGGCATCCAGATGGCTCCGCACTCGACGCTGAACAGCTATCTCGAGAAGCTCGTCGTGCTGCTGACCGGCAACTTCGGCGTGCCCGGCGGCATGAACTTGCACTCGCATTTCACGCCACTGCTCGGTGGCAGCAGCAGCACCCGCAGCACTCGCATTCCAGGTGATGCCGAGCCGAGCACACCCGTCACGGGGCACCGCCTGGTCACCGGGCTGGTGCCGTGCAACGTGATCCCCGACGAGATCCTGGGAGACCACCCCGAGCGCTTCCGGGCGATGCTGATCGAGTCCGGCAATCCGGTGCACTCACTGGCCAACAGCCATCGCATGCGCGAGGCGTTGCGTGCGCTCGATCTGCTGGTGGTCATCGATGTCGCCCCTCACCGAGACGGCTCGCCTAGCCGACTACGTGCTGCCAGCGGCGTCGCAGTACGAGAAGTGGGAGTGCACGTTCTTCAATCTCGAGTTCCCGCACAACGTGTACCACCTTCGTCGCCCGGTCTTCGAGCCGCTGCCCGGCACGCTGCCGGAGTACGAAATCCACAGCCGCCTATGTCGAGCGTTGGGTGCCTACACCGACGCCGACCTCGCGCCGCTCCATGAAGCGGCTGCACTTGGTGGGCGTGCGGGTCGAGCCGCCTTCGCCGACGCATACATCAACATCAGCATCGAGCAACCCAAGCTCGGCAAGCTTGCCGCGGTGTTGCTGTACGAAACGCTGGGCCCAACGTTGACGACACCCGCCGGTGTATCCGCGGCGGGAGCGGCCGCAGTATGGGGTCTCGCTCATCGTTGCGCACTGGGCTACGCAGATTCGATCCGCCGGGCCGGAATCGGCACGGACACCAGCGAGAGTCTTGGTGATGCGCTGTTCGACGCGATCCTCGCGTCTCCGCACGGCTTGACGTTCACGATCGACGAGTACGACGAGACCATGCGCCGCCTCGAGACCAGCGACAAGAAGATCTCGCTGGCGATCCCACGCCTGCTCGAAGAACTCGACACGCTGCCGACCACCGCGTCGTCGGTGGGTGGCGAGTATCCGTTCGTGCTCGCCGCCGGCGAGCGACGCTCGTCGACCGCCAACACGATCCAGCGCGATCCGGCGTGGCGCAAGAAGGATGCCCAGGGTGCGCTGCGGGTCTCGATGGAAGATGCCGCGCGCATCGGGTTGAGCGACGGCGATCGGGCCCGGATCACGACAAAGAGCGGCACCGCTGTTGCGGTCGTCGAGGTCACCGACACGTTGCTGTCGGGCCACATCACCCTGCCCAACGGCTTCGGTCTGGGGCCCGGTGGGTCGAGCGACGCAGTCGGCGTGGCACCCAACGAACTGACCTCATCGGAGGATCGCGACTGGTTCGCCGGCACCCCCCACCACAAGCACGTGCGTGCCCGGCTCGAGCGGGTGTAATGCGCCGCACACGATTCGATGAGTGGCCATGCCCGATTGCCCGGGCAACTGATCTGATCGGCGACTGGTGGACCCCGCTGATCATGCGCGAAGCATTCTCGGGAAAGCGCCGATTCGATGAGTTCCAATCGGCACTCGATGCGCCGCGCGCTGTGCTGACCACCCGCCTCAAGCGACTGTGCGCCGAGGGCATGCTCGAGCGAGTGGCGTATCAGCAATCACCGCCGCGCTATGAGTACCGACTGACCGACAAGGGTCGTGCGTTCTGGGATGTGCTGGCGGCGATGTGGCGATGGGGCAGCGACTGGTTGTGGCCGGAGGGACCTGGGATGCCAGCAGGGTCGCCGGTGGTGCTGAAGGACCGAGAGACGGGACGCGTCGTGCGGCCGTTGGTCATCGACGAAGAGACCGGGGAGCACCTCGACGTGCGCACGGTACGAGTCGGTCGGGCGCCCGAGACGCACTAGATGATCTCGGCTCAACGCAACAGTTCGATCAGGGTGCCCAACGTCTCGACTGCGGCGGGCTCGGCAACGTCGATGAGTCGCACGATCAACGTGGTCGCTCCGGCGTCGACCAGCCGCATCGCCCGCTCGTAGTGCTCGGCCACCGTGCCGGCGTTCACCTCGCGGGCGAATCGTTCGGAACCCATCCGCTTCGGCCGCAATCGCTCGATCGAGGTGTCAACCGCTGAACGGTCGCGACCGATCAGCACGGTCGACAGATGGGAGACATCGATCTCGCTCATGTCTCGGCCGACCTCGGCGCAATGCCGGGCGAGCACAGTGACCTTTCGCGCAACCACATCGGGCTCACCGAACAGATTGCACCCGTCGGCGTAGCGCGCCACCAGTCGCAGTGTGCGTCGCTCCCCGGAACCGCCGACGACGATCGGTATGTGCTGCTGGACTGGCCGCGGGTAGCACAGCGCCTCGTCGATCGTGACCGTCGCGCCTTGGAACCGCGGCGACCCTTTCCCCCAGAGCAGCGGCAGCACGTGCAGTGCATCCTCGAGGTAGGCGTACCGCTGGTCGACGGAGGGGAAGTCGATGCCTGCCGCGGCGTACTCCTGGGCGAACCACCCGAGGCCCAGTCCGCACATGGCCCTGCCCGCGGAGAGAACGTCGAGCGTCGCCACCTGTTTGGCGAGTACCGCCGGGAGATGGCGAAACGCCGGCGACACGAGCACGCCGAGGCGAACCCGCTCGGTGACTGCCGCCAGCCAAGCCAGCGTCGTGTACGGCTCGGGTAGGTCGGCCCAGGCAGGTCCGACCTGCGGAATCTGACGGAGATGATCCATCATCCAGATGTGGTCGACACCCGCCGACTCGGCGTCGGCAGCGATGGAGCGCAGGTGCTGCGCGAAGTGATCGCGTGAGCAGGGCCAGTCGAAGCTCGACAGGTGCAGGCCCACCTTGACACCGGAAGTCGCGCTGGCCGCAGGCGACGCAGCGACCGCACCGACCGGGGATGGAGCTCGGCGTCGAGGTGTCAGCGCGGCGGGTACGACGACGACGGGTTGAGGCGTCAGTACGTCGTCCCATTGCTCTGCCATCACCGCTTCGCGGATCGCCCGCCAGCGACTGAACTGCTTGGCAATCACGTCGGCGGGCACGCTGACAGGTCGTGCCGCATTGCGCCGCCGGCACTCGGCGGGGGCAGTGTCGAACACCACGCAGATGCAGGGCATGGCCGCCTCGTGCGCCAATTGCCTCCACATCGCACGCGGCGCGGGATCGAAACCGAGCGTGTCGATCACCGTGGTCAGGCGGCGCCGCACTCTGCGGGCGACGATGTCGTCGAGTACCGCGAATGCATCGGCAGACGCCCGCAGATCGTGTTCGGTTTCACCGACCACGCCACGGAGGGCATCGCTGGAGATGATCTGGTTGGATGCGAAATGCTCAGCGGCCCACGACGACTTGCCAGAAGCAACCGGGCCGATCAAGACCAGCAGACATGGCGACGGAAGCGTGGTTGGAACTTGTACGGGCTCGCCGATCGGCCCAGGCTAGTAACTCAGGTGAGTAACTCAGGCAGGGACGAGCTCGCGGCGGTCGACCTCGGGACGCAATACGTCGTTGCTCAACCGGAAGCCGACACCACGCACAGTATGGATGAAGCGCAGCTCGGGTGCCCGCAGCTGCAACTTGCGACGCAGGTTCGACAGGTGGACGTCGACCACATGCGTATCACCGACCCAGTTCGGGCCCCACACCTCTTCGAGCAGTTGCGTGCGAGCACAGACCTCGGAGGGTCGGCGGCAGAGCTGCTCGAACAATGCGAACTCGATGCGAGTCACGGGGATGTCATGGTTGCGAACGCGGATCTCCTTGCGGCCGACATCGACCGTCAGGGGGCCGAGCGTGATGACCGAAGCATGGATCGGATCCCAACCGGAATGCAGTTGCCGTGGACGGCGCAGCAGTGCTTGGCAGCGGGCGGCCAGTTCGTCGGGATTGACTGGGGTGGAGACCACATCGTCGGCGCCGGCACGTAGGGCACGAATCCGCATGTTGTCGGCATCGGGGGGAGCGATGCCGACAACATACGAGTCCGTCAGTTCACGCATCGTGTCGAACAGGCTGCCGCCGTGTGGGCTGGGCAACTGGAGATCGACCATGACAACATCGGGCGAGAAGGAGGCGGCCAGGGTGAGTGCCGCTTCTCCCTCTGTCGTGGCGCTGACCGAGAAACCGCGGGTGCGCAACGCGGCCGAGGCAACACGACGCAGCAGTGCGTCGCTTACTGCCAAGAGCACACGTGGTGCCAGTTGTGCATCCGGTTCCATTGGTTCTTTCTTCCGCCTCGTGGTGTGTCGGGGTTTACTACCCTGAATTCCCAATCCCTACACAGGAGTTATCGGCAGTCGATGGCCCAGCTAAAGCACGGAGTTCAAAGAATCGACCACGAATCCGGCGTGCGTCGCGCCGCGGTGCGCGGTCAGGTTTCGGTACGCAAGCCGGTCGACGCTCGCGAGCGTGACTCGATCGCCACCTTCCTAGCGGCGTTCGACGCCCTCCAGGAGCCGTTCGACGAGGGTGCTTCGGCAACACACGTCACCGCCTCGGCAATCGTGACCAGTGAGGCCGGGGTGGTGTTGCACCTCCACAAGCGACTTTCGCTGTGGCTGCAGCCCGGCGGCCACATCGACCAGGGCGAGGAACCGTGGGAAGCAGCGCTGCGCGAAACCGTGGAGGAGACAGGTCTGCCCGTGACCGCCGGCAAGGACCTGGTGCACGTCGACGTGCATCCGGGGCCGAGGGGGCACACGCACCTCGATCTCCGCTACCACCTCGTGTCGCTGCCTGTTGCCCCGGCGCCACCCGAGGGAGAGAGCCCGGCTGTTCGCTGGTTCTCGTGGCGGGAAGCGATCGCCATGGCCGAACCCGGCCTCGAGGGCGTGTTGCGTGTCATGCAGCCAGGCCAACCAACGATCCGATCGGCGGTCGTTGCCGACGCCGCGGGTTGCGCTCGGGTGTATCAGCGCTCGAA
>JANOJI010000056.1:0-11054 GCA_031408175.1 Ilumatobacteraceae bacterium | reverse complement strand
GCCTGATGATCGGCAAGTTCGCCGAGCGTCGCCTGCTGTGGAGCTCGACACGCCAGGTCTTGATCTTGCTGGTCGCCTGTGGCGCCACCTACCTCGTCGGCAAAGCGCTGGGCGTCAGCGTCACCTAGGTTCGGCTCCCGGCAATGGCCGGGGACTTCTATGTCAGCTCACTGAATGACCGGTCACAGAACGACAGTCATTCATTGAGCTGACACAGACGACGAAGTACGAGCGCCGAACGACAGCTCGGATCGGGTTCGGGACGGCGCTCACAGTCCCATCGTGCGCTGGCGGGCCGGCGCGATCTGCAGGATCACCCGCTCGCTCACGATCTCACCCGTGTAGTCGGCGCCGGTGTACTTCTGGGCGAGGAAATCGATGTGCGCTCTCGCCGCAGGACCACGAACTTCACCCGAAACGGTGCCGCGCGCCTCACCGTACGCGTAGGGGTTCTCGGAGCTCCAGATCGCCACCGTGACGTTTGAGTTGGCACTGATCGACGTGTACTTGGCGCGATGGATCTCGGTGTTGATCATCACATGCTCGTCGTCGGCATCGACCCACATCACGTGGGTGGCGATGGAGCCGTTGGGCAGATGGAACGAGATAGATCCGAAGTTCTTGCCACGGGCGAGGTCGCGAATCACAGGATCAAGCATCCGCTCACGATACGTGCTTCGATTGTGGAATGCGTCAACTGAACGTACTCGGCGAGGTGCTGCAGCCGTGCTCACTGGATCCCTTGACCGGCTACTACCGCACCGGCTGCTGCGAGAATCGAGGAGACGATCCCGGCCTGCACGTCGTGTGCATCGTCGCCACGGACGAGTTCCTCGCGTTCTCCCGAGCCGTCGGCAACGACCTGTCGACCCCGATGCCACAGCATGGCTTTGCCGGTCTGAGTGACGGCGATCAGTGGTGCCTGTGCGCGGCCCGCTGGCAGGAGGCGTTCGAGGCCGGCGCGGCGCCCAGGGTTCGACTCGCGGCCACTCATCTGTCTGCGTTGGAGTACTCGACCTTGGCCGACCTACGCGCTCACGCGGTCGACGACTGATCGATCGTCAGATCGCAAATCTGCGTCGGATCCAGTCTGCGTAGAGAGGGTCGACAACCACGACCCCGCCACCGACCACCGCGATCTGACCTTGTTCGACGAGGTGCTGCCGTGCGTGTTGAGCCGATGATCGAGACAACGACAGCAACTCGGCGTTGCGGCCGAACAGCACCCCGTCGGACGCGGCCAACCGCATGACTGCCTGGTCTGCCGGTGGCAGCCCGGAGAACCGGGTCTCGTGGCTGTCCGCAGTCTGAACGCGACACCGTTCCAGTGCCACCTCCCACACCGTGGTGGTGTCGATGCCTTCGCGGACAGCGGCCCAAGCGGCATCGGCCATCTGCATCGATCGCTGCGGATGACCGCCGGCGAAGGTGTGGATGCGGCCCGCTAACCCACCTGGCGGGGCGCCGTCGAATCCGGAGTCAATGATGTCGACGAGCGCAGACAGACTCAGTGGAGGAACGTCGACCAGGTCGGCTTGCGCGTAGAAAGGCTGGTCGGTGCCAGTGAACAACATCCGCATGGTCGACGGCTCAGACCCTGCGAACACCAGCCCGATTCGCTGATAGTGATGCTGCAGCTTGGTGCGCAGCAATCCGGCAGCTCCGTCGACGCGAACGATCGAGGAGAACTCATCGAACACCACAACCGTCGGGTGGGCTTGGGCGTGGGCCACAAGTACATCCAGCAACCGATCTGCGGTCGTGTCGGGGTCGGGGCGATCTGGGCGGGCCAGCGACGCCTTGACGACCCCCAAGTTGACTTCGAGACCCGCTGAGATACGGTCGAGACCATGCCGTCTCGAGGTCGGTACTGCGGTCAGTGCCCCGTCGAGACGAATCGCGAAATCCGCCCAAGATCGTAGTTCGTACAAGTCGACCCGCACGACGGTGACCGTGTCACCGAGTTGCGCCTCGAGACAACCCAGCACACTCGTCTTGCCGTATCGACGCGGGCCGACCAGCACGGTCGGTCGATGTGCACTGACGCGCGCCACAAGATCGACGATGAGGTCGTCACGGCCGTGCACCTGTTGAGGTTCGAGAGGGCCGTGATGCGGGAAAGGGCTGTCTAGCAACACCCACTCAACATACCAGACTCTGGCACGCTTGAAGTGCCACATTGTGGTACTGTTTGACGCAGCTCGGGGCGAGCCCACTGTTCATCGCGCCGGACCAACTCGCCATCGAGCGTGATCGCAAGCGCCCGATAGCCGTCGAAGGGCAGGTTCCGTCGGACGCGGTCCCAGGCGTCGTCGTCGCCACGGGTTGCTGCGTAGTGGACGGGACGAGTGGCGCCACCGATGAAGCGGGTTGCTGGACGACAGCCGGCAACGTCGACGACACGACTGGCGGCTTGCTCGCGACGACAGCAACACCATCCAGGGGTGGAGGGCCCGCGGTGTGAACGCGCCGAACGGTCCCTCGACCAGTACCCGCGTGCCCCCGGGGAGATCGCCGATCGCTGCGCTGCCGTCACCGAGCAACTTCACCGAGATCTTCAATCCGTCGGTCGTCGGCGCCGCAGAGAGCGAGAACGGGTGTGCTTGCCACCACAGTCCCTTGGCAAGAGGCCTCACGATCACAAACTGTCCTGCGTCACCGATCATTTTGTTGAGTCGGCCGCCGGCAAGTCGAATCTCGGTCGTGTTGTCATTGAGCTTGTGCGTCTCGGCGATGTGCAGCGGTCGCAGCCCGGCCATGATCAGCCGGCCCCATCGGCCACGGATCAGCATGACGCCAACGCCGACGTGCAAGGCGATCCACAGCCAGCGAGCGAACGCATTGTCGGAGAACAGCTCACCCCAGACGATCTCGTGTGAGAACGACATCACGAAGCCGGCGTAGGCGAGCAGGTGGATGAAGTACCAGGTCTCGTAAGCCATCTGGCGGCGGATGCTGCGCAGCGACGTGATCGTGACGGCCCCGATGATCAGCGCGCCGACGAATGCCATCGCCATGTAGGACTTGCGACCTGTGAGGTCGATGATGGCCGGTCCGAAGCCGGTGTCGAGACCCCAGGCGAACACCCCGGCGACGACATGGAACCCGATCAGCACGGCCATCGTCTCACCGAGGATTCGATGCCAGATGAACACCCGATCAAGGCCGTAGAGGTGCTCGATGGCGAGCGGCCGACCGGCCAACGCCAAACCTGCCAGGCCTGCAAACGAAGCAGCGATACCGGTGAGCTGAGTGAGGCTGGTGGCCGCTGGCGTGGCGCCATCGAAGAGCGCGCCGAACCCGCCATGGCGGAACCCAGACGGTGATGATGACCCCGAATGCGGCGCAGAAGAAGGACAACAGGTGGTTATCGCTGAAGATGGTGTACCGCCGCCGAGGCAGCGGCCTGGGGCCCTTCTCCGAGTACCGCGCCAGAACGCGGTCACGAACATCGGCGGGCATGCCTCACACGCTGGTGCACCTGAACCAATCTCACATGAGATCGCCGTAAGAGTTCCGTAAGAACACCCGGGTGACGGTCTCTGCCTACGTGAGGGTGATCGCGATCGTGTCGCTGTCCGTGAGCGTGCCGCCCGAACCGGTCCACCCCTGGTCGCTGGTGATGATCGTCAGATTGGCGCTCCCTGCGACGTTCGCTGCGTTGAACTTGAGACCGTTCAGCCGCGCCCTCACATTTGTAATGGTTCCGGTGAACGTCATGTCCGCATCTGCGGTGCCGCTGTCGCCTGGCTTGAAGGTTAGGCCGCCGGTACCCGAGAGGGTGACCGTACCGTTGGTACTGATCAACCGAACCTGCACCGCGTTGGTCGTTCCGGCGTCGACGTCGCTGATCGAGATGAGGGTGGTGCCCGAGAACGTCTTGATGGTGTTCCGGACCATCGACTGACTTCCGGGAACCGTGTTGACCGGGTCGTCGTTGACGGCGGCGACGGTGATCGTCCTGCTCGCCATGTTGCTGGGAAGAGCTCCGTCGTTGACGACAAACGTCACAGTGCGGGTTGTCGTGGTCGGAGTGTTGCTATTGTTGCCGTAGGTGATCGAACGCAAGGCGGCCTGATAGTTCGCAACGCTCGACGATCCCGACAAAGTCATTACCCCGGTGGCCATCGTGTACGTACCGGTGATCCCGTTCTGAGTGGTGAACGCCAGAGTGTCTTGCGCGGCGACGTAGTTGGTGGTCAGGTCGACTGTGGCCGAACTCAGGTTGGTGCTGTCGGCATCGATGATGGTGATTGTCGGGTCGAGCGCCGTCGTGCCGTTCTCGGTGTAGGCCATGCTGCCGACGGTTGCGGTCACCGCCGGAGCGTCGTTCGCTGCAGTGACGGTGACGTTGCGGCTGGCAGTGTTGCTGCTGACCAACCCGTCGTTGACGACGAAGGTGATGGTACGAGTTGTTGTAGTGGGCGCGTTGCTGGTGTTGTTGTAGGTGACCGATCGCAATGCGGCCTGATATCTCGCCACGGTGGCCGAGCCGGAGAGCGCGAGTTCCCCGCTCGAGGCGGTCCATGTGCCAGTGATTCCGTTCTGATTGATGAAACCCAACACGTCCTGAGTGCCGACATAACCAGTGGTCAGCGTCACGGTTGCCGAGCTGAGGTTCGCGCTGTCGGCGTCGACAACCGTGATCGTGGGGTCGACAATGGTCGCAACATTCTCCGTGTGCGCTGCGTTGCCAACCGTTGCGGTCACCACGGGCGCACCAACGGTGATAGCGATGGTGTCGGTGTCGGTGCCAACCACGCCG
Organism: Ilumatobacteraceae bacterium; assembly: GCA_031408175.1. Classification (GTDB taxonomy): domain Bacteria; phylum Actinomycetota; class Acidimicrobiia; order Acidimicrobiales; family Ilumatobacteraceae; genus JAENVT01. The sequence continues at coordinate 6,289 of JANOJI010000056.1, read as the reverse complement.
TTACCGGTGTTGCCCTGATCATTCGTTACGATCTGCAAACTCGCCGAACCCACGAAGTTGTTGGTGGGGTAGTACCTCAGTCCCGACATCGCCTGGTTGATGGCCGCGATCGTGCCCGTAAAGGTCATTGACGAGTCAGTCGTTCCGTCACCGACAATGAACGTGAGGCCGGCGACGCCTGAGAGCGATGTTGTCCCATTGGTGCTGACCAACTCCACGCGCACGATCGCCTCGCCTGCGTCGACGTCGTTGATCGAGATGAGCGTTGCCGCTGTGAACACCTTTGCGGCATTCTTCGCAATCGCTTGGGCACCCGGCACGGTGTTGACGGGAGCATCGTTGACCGCAGCAATGGTGATCGTACGGCTGGCGATGGTGCTGTCGATCATTCCATCGTTGGCGACGAACGCGACCGCCCGCGTTGTCGGTTCCGGAGCCTGGCTGGTGTTGGTGTACGTGATGGACCGCAGCGCAGACTGATAGTTCGCGACGCTGGCTGAACCTGACAATGCGAGCACACCCGTCGCCGGTGTCCACGTGCCGGTGATGCCGTTCTGGTTGACGAAGGTGAGTGTGTCCTGACCGTTGACGTAAGCAGTCGTCATCGTGACCCGTGCCGAGGCGAGGTTCGCGCTGTCCGGGTCGGTGACGGCAACCTGCGGATCGAGCAGCAGCGTCCCGTTCTCCGTGTAGGCCAAACTTTCGCTCGTAGCAACCACGACTGGTGGAAAGACAACGAAGATGTTGAAAGTTTGAACGACGCTTGTGTCGGCTCCGCCGTTGGCGGTACCGCCGTTGTCGTGGATGCTGACACTCACGGTTGCCGCTCCGCTCGCGCCGGCCGCAATCGCGTACGTCAACGTGCCGTCGGCACTCAACACTGGCTGGACGCTGAAGATCGAGTTATCGCTGTTGGCGACGATGAAATCGACCAACTGGTCAGTCTCCCCACTGCCTTGACTGATGGCTGTCGCCCATTCGGTGACCACCGTGACACCTGCGTCGGCGGCAACGATCTGATCGGCGCCTCTGACGAAGCTGGGTGTTTCATTGGCTGGATCGACTGTCAGGGTCACCGTCGCAGGAGGTGAATTCAGCGCCGCGTCGTCGGCTCGGTACGTAAAGGACGCTGTACCAGTGAAGTTGGCCGGAGGCACGTACGCGAAAGAACCGTCGGCGTTCAGCGTCACGCCCATCAGGCCGGTCACGATCGCCGCGGAAAGGGTGTCGCCCTCAGGATCCGAATCGTTGGCGAGCACGCCGTTGTCGACGTCGACAACGAGCGTTGTGTCCTCGTTGACGGAATAGGCGTCGGCGAACGCAGCTGGTGGAGTTGTGATGGCCACCTGGTCGAACACAGCGGTTGCGAGGTTGTCGCTGTTGCTGTGCGCGGTAACAGCGAGGCCGATGTAGATGGTCGACGCCATGGTGATCGTCGTCGGTGAGGACGCAACCCAAGTGACGCCATCGGCGGACCGCTCGGCTGTGAAGACATTGCCGATGCGTGTGAGCCGTAGCCAGTACGGAGCCGCCGGCCCTGGATAACTCACGAAGGTGGTTGTCTGTCCCGTACCCGACCGGAACAAGAACTCCGCCTTGTCCCTGTTGGTGATGTCGATCGTGGCGTGGCGGCTGCCGACGTCCAAGGTTTCACGGAACATCACGCCGGCTTGGGCGCCGTTTCCGTTTGCGTCGAACGCCAGCACCCGAGCGGTCAGGCGGCCATCACCGGTCAACGAACGGAAGAGGTATTGGAAGCCGTCGGCGTTGCCGCCGAGCTCGCCCTTTCCGTTGCTCACGGTGTAGTTGGGATCCGCGAACGTGCTATCGCCGGGCTTGAACGGCGAACTGATGTCTGCGTTGTCGGTGAAGATACCGAGGGCGCTGTCGGTGACAGCGATGTCGATCGAGTCGGTGTCGGCCAACGCCCCACCCACCCCGGTGTTGCCGAGATCGTTGGTGACGATCTGCAGCGCCGCTGCACCGATGAAGTCCGTGTTGGGCGTGAATGTCGCGTTGGCCAGGCTGAGATTCAGGTTGGCGACGGTGCCGGTGATGGTCATAGTCGCGGTAGCGCTTCCCGCCGACGATGCCAGACCGGTTTCATTCGGAAGGGTCACGGTGCCATTGATCGCATTCAGCTGCACCTGGACGATCGCACCCGCGGCATCGATATCGCTGATCGAGATTCGACCGCTGTTGACGAACACCTTGCTGATGTTCTTCAACGTTCGCTGGGCAACGGGCACCCGGTTGATCGGCGCATCGTTGACCGGGTTCACCGTCAATGTGACCGTCACGATGTTGGATCCGAGCGAACCATCGGTCACCTTGTACATGAACAGGTCCGTACCGCTGAAGTTCGCTCGAGGCGTGTATGTGAACGAGCCATCCGACCGGAAGACCAGAGCGCCGTTGGCGACGCCGGAGTAGAGAATGGCGGTCTTCGTACCGTCCGAACTGTCATTCGTGAGTACGCCCGGCGCTGGAACGCTGAGGCTGGAGTCCTCGTTCACGGAGTAGGCGTCCGGGACGGCGTCGGGGGGAGCGAGGATCGCGATCGTGTAGAGCCGAGTCGCAGTGGTGGGCGATGTGTCGGTGACGGTGATCGTGACGTCGAACGAGCCGCGAACGCTGGCGTCGACGGTTCCCCAGATGACGCCGGTCACGGGGTCGATCTCGAGGCCCAACGGAAGGCCGGCGGCGGACCAGGTCGACGTGCCCACGGCTCCGATGGTCGTCATCTGCGTGGGCGTGTATGCGGCTCCGCGTTGGCCGGCCGGCAACGACGCCGGGCCGACGATGGTCAGCTGCGAGATGGCCGAACGAAGGGAGGCGGTCAGCGTGTACAGGAATGGCGCTCGTGAGCCCGAGCCCTCCACGGTCAGCGACACGAACGTAGGATGGCCGCTACAGAACTCCGTGGCGGGCGCTGGTATGCAAGTGGCCCTGGCGGAGCTGACGTTTCGACCCATCACGACATCCGTATCCACACCATTGGTGCAGACTCGGCGAACAAGTTGCCGCTCACCGTCGAGCGCATAGCTGACAACCACCTTGGCCGCTGCGGACGCAGATCGATTGATCCAACTGAAGCGAAGTTTCAACACCAGCGGTTGGCCCGCGCACGCGATGCCGTCGGCGTCGGACGGATCCGTGGAGACACCCGTTCCGTCGGGTAGGGCGTTGGCCGGATCCAGTCCTCCGGCAGATTGCGCGTCCCGTGTGAGAAACGAAGAGATCAGGCCGGCGTCGGTCGAGTCACTGACCTGCTCAGACGTCGCGCTGGAGACGTTGAGCGAGGTGATCAGTGCGGCAACGATGACGCCGCCGATCATGGTGCTGAGGACGATCGCGATGATCAGTTCGATCAGGGTCATTCCGCGGTCGGCGGCATGTACCCGCACACGCGATGTGGGTGAGACGTTCATCGATTGACAATCCATGACTGCACGAAGGTCTTCGTCACGGCTCCACTGACGTCTTCCTGAAAATTGACCCGCGCCCGAATGATCACTGGCCCAGCGGGGATCAAGGTGTCCGAGCATTGGGATGCGGTGCAGACAGACGCGGAGAAAATGACGTTGCGTTGCGCGACATCACTGAGATCGGAGCTCTGCACAGTGCCGCAGGAACTGACCCAGTCGACTCTGATCTCAGCGCCGTTCATCTCGTCGCGGATGGACCCGGTCTCGACCGCGCACGTCGTCTTCAGCCGCATACGCGAGATTGCATTCTCAATCGCACCATCGGCCGCGTATTCGCGGTTTCTCACGAGTTCGAGGGTGTGGCGGTTGTTGAGACTGGAGGTGGCAAGGCTTGCGAGCCCACCGGCAACGGCGCTGATCATCAAGACGAAGCCAACGGCCAGCAGCATGGCGGCGCCAGAATCTTCGTGGTAGCGACGATGGTGTTTCGAGGTCATGGCGTCCTGACCTTGATGTCCAGAGACGCCTCGAGGTTCAACGGCCCGGTGACGGTGAGGACGAGCGGATCGCCGTTCAGATCCGCTTCCGTCGTCGCGACGCTCGGGCAGACGGTGGGCGCGCCCGTTGTCCGGTAGTCCGCGGAAGGACTGTACGTCAGCGTCGGGAAGGGTTGGCCCGCCACACAATCTTGCGCAGCGGCCTTGATTGCCTCCGCATAGTTCCGGAGTTCAACGTCGGCGCGCACGCTGTTTCGCTGAGCTGTGCCGGCATTGCCGACCGTCGCCAGACCGGAGAGCAGTCCTGTGACGGTCAGCCCGATGATCACGATGGTGACGACAATCTCGATCAACGCTTCACCAACGTCACGTCGCGTGCGCATCATCACTCCGGTCTGTTCATACTCATGGGGTTCCGCCCGTCGTCCGCAACACCCCGCCCGGAACGCCGAATGCGTCCGGGCGTGAGAGGGTCAACTCAGTTGCAGGAGAATGTCGGAGCAGCGCCACCTGTGCCTGGCGTCATTGTCAACGTCCAGCTTGTCCCGGACGTGATCGTGGTGTCTGCGACGACCGTGCCGCTTGGCGCCGACAACGCGGCCCCGCCGGCCACCGTGGCGTCAGTCAGTTGGGTGAAGGTGGTGGGGTAGGTATTCGCATTACTTGCGAAGTACACGGCCGTTGCTGCCTTCGACGCGTCGAGCGTTGCGGTGCACGCAGAGTCCGATCCCTTGCTGACCAAGTTGCTGATGCCGACGACCGCGACCGCCGACAGGATTCCGACCAGAACGATGGAGATCAGGATTTCAATAAGAGTGAATCCCTTGTCGCCCTGCTCACCGACGCTCTGGCCCTGGATAGTTGAGCTGTCATTCATTTTCATGTTCCTCTTATGTGTTGGTGTCGTATGGAACGACACGTGTGTTTCTCTTTGCAGACAATCGAGGTGTCCCTCATTTGACCTGACCAAAGATGCTGTACATCGCTGCGACTTGGGCCACAGCAATAAAACCGACGACGAGGGCGACCACGAGAATGACCGCTGGTTGGAACAGTTCGGTCGCCTTCTTCATGGTGAAGCTGACTTCGCGCTCGTAGTAGGAGGCGGCTTTGCCGAGTTGATCGGCGAGCATCCCTGTTCGCTCGCCAACCTGGATCATCTGGCGAGCGGCGAGAGGAAACAGGCCTGTCTCCGCCATCGGCTCGTAGAGCCCTCCGCCTCGAACGAGGACCTCTCGCACAGCAATCATCTGCGTCTTGAAGAGGGTGTTGTTGGTGCTGTCCGCCGACAGCCCGATCGCCACAGGCAGGGGAACTCCGGCAGACGACAGCGACGCCAACACTCGACAGAAGCGCTCGAGAGAGATCAGGAGGAAGAGGTTGCCGATCACCGGAAGCTTCATTGCCACCGAGTCGCGGCGACTCTTGCCGCGATTGCCGCCGATAACTGCGAACATTGCGATGACTAGCAGCGCAATCACACCGAGCACATAGAGCCAGTAGCTCGTCATGAAGTTGGTGAATCCGATCAGCATTCGTGTTGGCAGTGGAAGCTCGGCGCCCAGGCTGCTGTAGAGCCCGGTGAACTTCGGCAGCACGAAGACCGACATCACGATCACCGCAACGAAGGCGATGATGAGTACTGCGGTCGGGTACGTCAGGGCGCTTTTCACCTGACGCTTTGCGGCAATGTCGCGCTCGAGGTATGCCGAGAGTTGCGCCAGAACCGTGTCGAGGTCCCCCGTGTACTCGGCCGAGGTCAACATTGCCCGATAGAAAGCCGGGAACACCTCAGGATGGGCATCGACGGCAGCGGCAAAGCTGGTACCACGATGAATTGAATCTCGAATGCCGGTGATGACGATGCGCATCGGGGGCGACCCGGTTTGCTGAGCCACGATCTGGAGGGCGTCGAGCACGGGGATACCCGCCTCGAGGAACGACGAGAGTTGGCGTGAGAAGGCCATGACGACCTCGGGCTTGATGGTCTTGCCGATGCTGAAGAGCGGCTTCTTTGCCCTCTCGGCTTTGATTGCCTTGGCTGAGGCGGCCCAAGCAGACTCTGGCGTGGGCTCGTCGGTCCGGTCGTCAGGCGCGAACGATGGCGTGCGTGGCTGCGCCCCGTTCACCGGGGCGTGATCAGCAGGATCAAGTGATTGATATTGCACGTTCACACTTCCACCATTTCTCATTTCCTTTGACACAATTTTCGGCTCGGAGGATGGCTCCTAACAGGGCCTTAGTACCCAGTCCACGGGGTTCGAAGACCTATTTCTCATTAGGAGCGAACGCGGACCGCGGTTATTTTCAATATCCGACATTTGACGCTGCGCGCGAATGCTCCAAATGTCGACGTTTCGACGG
>JANOJI010000045.1:0-7076 GCA_031408175.1 Ilumatobacteraceae bacterium | reverse complement strand
ACCTGGCGAATGCGCTCGACGCCTACCGTCAGCAGCGCCATGATGACGCTGCCGCCGCCGTTCTGCCTCCACAATGATTCGGCCACCGGCAGCGCTTGGGATCCTCGGTGGTGGCCAGCTCGGCCGCTACTTCGTCATGGCCGCCCGCACGATGGGGTATCGCACGCTCGTGCTCGAACCCGACCCGCATGCCCCGGCGGGCACGGTTGCCGACGAGCACATCGTCGCTGCGTTTGGCGACGAGGCCGCACTGAAGCACCTGGCTTCGGTTTGCTCGGTGGTCACGACCGAGTTCGAGAACCCACCTGCAGCGGCCATGGAATGGCTCGCCGGCCACACTGCAGTGCACCCCTCACCCGTCGCGGTCGCCATCGCACAAGATCGCCGAGCAGAGAAGGCATTCCTGCTCGATGCAGGCATCTCGCTGGCGCCGTTCACGTTGATCGAGAGCGACGACGACGTGGCCGGTGCAACCGGATTCCGGTTCCCCGCCATCTTGAAGACGGCACGCATGGGATACGACGGCAAGGGGCAGATCGCTGTCGCACGACACGACGAACTGGCCGCGGCGTGGAGCGCTCTCGACCACCAGCCATGCGTATTGGAACAGCGGTTGTCACTCGATGGCGAGGTCTCGGTGGTTCTGGCACGCGGCGCTGACGGGCAGACGGCGTCGTATCCAGTGGCACAGAACACCCACGTCAATGGAATTCTCGACTGCACCGTGGTACCGCACTTCGTTGCCGGGGCAGCAGACCTCGCCGAGAAGATCGCCAAGACCTTCGACTACGTCGGCGTGTTGGCTGTGGAAATGTTCGTCGTCGGCGATCAGTTGCTGGTCAACGAACTCGCCCCGCGTCCGCACAACAGTGGTCACTGGACACTGGATGCAGCCCGTACGAGTCAGTTCGAGCAGCAGGTGCGCGCCGTGTGCGGTGCCGCCCTCGGCGACGCGTCCTTGGTTGCACCCGCGGCAGCGATGGTCAATCTGCTCGGCGACCTGTGGGCGGAGGGAGAGCCTGACTGGTCGACCGTCTTGGCCGACCCCGATGCATCACTGCATCTGTACGGCAAGGTTGCGGCACGTCCCGGGCGCAAGATGGGTCACATCACAGTCACAGCGGCAACTCCCGACGAAGCTCACCAACGGGCGCACGCCATTCGAACGAGCCTGACGGCTCGCTAGTCTTCGCAGACCATGACTGCCGGCATCGTCACCGACCTCACCGACTGGCTCGATCGAATCTCGAGCCACTGGTGGTTCCTGGTGATCATCCTTGTCATTGCGTTCTTCGACTCGGTGATCCCCATCGTTCCCAGCGAGACCACTGTGATCATCGGCGGCGTGGCCGCCAGCCAGGGCAACCAGAGCATCTATGCAGTCATTGCGGTTGGCGCTATCGGGGCGTTCCTCGGTGACAACACCGCGTACATCATCGGACGTCGACTCAGCGATTGGTTTCAACGCCGAGCCGATCGCAAACCGAAGTTCGCCCGCAAGCTGGCGTGGGCAGACCAACAGATCCGCGAGCGAGGTGGGCTGCTGCTGATCACCGCCAGGTTCATCCCAGGAGGACGAACTGTGCTGACGTTGTCGTGCGGCATCACCCGTCAGAAGCCATGGTGGTTCGTGCGCTGGGTGTTCGTCGCGGTGGTGATCTGGGCGACGTACGCGGCGATGCTCGGTCGCATCGGTGGCGAGGCGTTCAAGAACGATCACACCAAGGCCTTCCTGTTTGCCTTCGGTCTGGCGATCGCTACGAACCTCGCCATCGAGATCGCTCGTCACGTCAGGAAGAAGCGCCGCGAGGCAGCGACCCTGACGGGCTGATCACGATGACTCGACATCTCGCCCAACTGAACATCGCGACATTGCGCCATCCGCTCGACGACCCGCGGATTGCTGACTTCACCAATGCGCTGCCGATGGTCAACGGCGCCGGCGAGCAGTCGGCCGGCTTCGTCTGGCGACTGCAAAGCGACTCGGGCGACGCAACCGACATCCGGGTCTTCGACGACCCGCTGGTCATCGTCAACCTCACGGTATGGCAATCGCTCGACGCACTGAAGGCATTCGCGTACCGCGGTATCCACCGAGAATTCTTCCGGCGCCGTGCGGAGTGGTTCGTCGACGGCTCGACGCGTACCGCGCTGTGGTGGCTGCCGGCCGGCGACCTGCCAACCACCGACGACGCCAAGCGCCGACTCGACTTCATCGATGCCTTCGGTGCTAGTCCGTATGCGTTCGAGATGGGTCAGAACCAGCCGGCACTCGTGATCGAACGCGTCAGTGTCGACGATGCACGCGCCCAACGATTGATCCGTGAACTCGACGGCGACGCCGATGAGGACATGTGGACAGACGGATGTTTCGTCGTCGCCGAGATCGACGACCTATCCGTGGCGTGCGGCGGGTATCGCGCGGTCGACGACACCACCGCGGAGATCAAGCGAATGTACGTCGCCCGTTCGGCTCGAGGCATGAAGGTCGGCGCGGCGATGATCTCCGAGCTCGAGGCGATCGCCAGAGGCAGCGGTGCACAGCGGATGCTGGTCGAAACCTGGCCGCGACAGCTTTCCGCACTGGAGAAGTTCGGCTTCCGGCGTTGCCCATGTCGGGATGAGTCCGAGCCGCTGTCAGCCTCGGCGATGTCCATCTGCGTGGAGAAGGCGCTGCCCGCGTAGCCAAGCCGTTTAGCCTGACCTCGATGCTTGCAGTGATCGTGGTGCGCGACGGAGTACTGCCGGCGGGCGCCCACGAGACCATTTCCGAGTGCGATGGCAACGTGATGCTTGTGGGTTCGGGCACACAAGCCGCTGCGGCCGATGTGCAGCACGTTGCCGCTCGAGTGACGGCGTTCGAGGTTGGTGACTTCCACCCTGCGGCGTGGTCCGAGTCACTGGCTACGCACCTGACCGATGAGCAGATGTTGGTGCTTCCGGCCTCACCCGATGGGCGCGACCTCGCGCCGCGTCTGGCCGCCGAACTGCACCGACCGCTGTACGCCATGGCGATGGTGGTATCGCGGACGAGAATCGACCTGGTTCGTCGCGGTGGAACCGAACTGCATCGCCTGGAGCCTCCGGCGGCGTTCGTCGCGACCCTGCAACCCGGCGTGAGGGGTGTGGATCACATCGACGCGGCAACGACGACTCACGCACTCACGACGACTCTGACCGAACGCAACGACGCCACGATCGAGCAGCTGCTTCCACCGGACGCGGCAACGATCGACCTCAGCGAGGCGAATCGGATCGTCGCCGGTGGCGCCGGGCTCGACGACCCGAAGCGGTTCGATCAGCTCGCCGAACTCGCTGGGGCCATGCGGGCAAGCGTCGGCGCGACCCGAGTGATCACGGACCGCGGATGGGTCGGCCACGAGCGCCAGATCGGCACCACCGGCGTGATCGTCGATCCACAGGTGTACGTCGCGTTCGGAATCAGCGGCGCGGTGCAGCACACCAGCGGGCTCGGCCAGCCCAAGCACATCATCTGCGTCAACACCGACCCGCACTGTCCGATGATGCAGCTTGCCGATGTGGCGGTGATCGCCGACGCGAACGCCGTGCTCGACGAACTGCTCGAACAGATTGGTGAGCCAGATGGCTGAGACCGACTTCGATGTCATCATCGTCGGTGCCGGCCCGGCAGGATCGTGCGCAGCGATCGAGGCTGCGCGCGGTGGCCTGCGCACGCTGCTGCTGGAACGTGGACCCTTCCCGGGCAGCAAGAACATGTACGGCGGCGTCGTCTATCCGCGCATCCTCGACGACCTCATCCCTGAATGGTGGAACGAAGCTCCGATACAACGGTGGGTCACCCGTCGATCGACGATGATCCTCACCGACACACAGGCGCTCTCGGTCGACTTCCGCAATGACGGTTGGAACGCGCCGCCCTACAACGGTGCCACCGCGTATCGCCCCGACTTCGACCGCTGGCTGGCGGATCACGCCGTCGCCGCCGGTGCGACTCTGCTGTGCGATACGACCGTCACCGGTCTGCTTCGCAGTCCGTCGCGTCGGTCGCACCATCAGGTCACGGGTGTGCGCACCGACAGACCCGATGGCGATGTCACGGCCGCTGTCGTCATCGCCTGCGATGGCGTCAACAGCTTCGTCGCCAAGGAGGCCGGGCTGTATGGAACACCCAACGCCAAGAACTTCACCCTCGGCGTGAAAGAGACCCTCGCGTTGCCCAAGCAGGTCATCGACGAACGCTTCGGTGTACGCGATCGCGAAGGGGTCGACATCGAGATCATCGGCTGCACCGGCGCTGTCAACGGCGGTGGCTTTGTGTACACCAACCTCGACACCATTGCCGTCGGAGTGGTCTTGAAACTGCCGAAGCTTGCCGCTCAGCAGGCACGGCCGGAAGACATCATCGCCGCGATGAAGCGCCACTCGGCGATCGCCCCATTGGTCGAGGGCGGCGAACTGCAAGAGTACTCGGCCCACCTCATCCCCGAGGCGGGTCTGTCGATGATGCCGGAGATGACCGGCAACGGACTGCTGATCGCCGGCGATGCCGCGGCCTTGTGCCTGGCCGCCGGCATCTGGCTGGAGGGCGTCAACTTCGCGATGGCCAGCGGCATGTATGCAGGGCAAACCGCGATCGAGGCCATCGGCGACGGCGATGTCAGCCAGCGCGGCCTCAGCGGATATGCCCGCCGGCTCAGCGATACGTTCGTGCTGCGCGACCATCGCAAGTTGCGCCGGGCCCCGCAGCTCGTACTCAGCGATCGGGTCCAACACCTGTATCCATCGATGATCACTGCCATTGCCGAGCGCATGTTCCGCGTCGACAATCCGGCTGCCAAGCCTGGCTTGCGCAGGATCGTTCGCGAGGAGCGCAAGCGCGCGGGTGTTCGTCTGCCCGGCCTGCTGCGAGATGGGCACGACGCGTTCCGGAGCTTCGGATGATCGAACGCGACCCCACCTGGCCGGAGATCTCGTTCAGCGATCGTATGGACACCATCGAGTTCAAGGTGCACGACAAGCCCCACATCGTCGTCGACGGCAAGGTCTGCGCCGACTGCACGACTCGGGCATGCATCGTCGCCTGCCCGGCGGACCTGTTCGTGCCGACCAGCGACGGCGGCATCGTCTTCAACTACGAGCAGTGCTTCGAGTGCGGCACGTGCTATCTCGTCTGCAATCACGAGGGAGCGATCAGTTGGTCGTACCCCGAAGGTGGCCACGGCGTGATCTTTCGGAGCACCTGATGATCGCAGTGTGCATCAAGTGGATTGACGCGCAGACAACGTCAGGGGTGTCAGCGGCCGATGAGGCGGCGATCGAGATCGCGCTGCGCCACGGAGAGGCGATTCGCAGCACGGTGATTGCCGTCAGCGTCGGCGGCCCAAAGGCAGATCGTGGGCTTCGCGACGCCGTGGCGTGCGGGGTCAGCACGGCAATACGTGTCGATGCGCCCGACGACATGGACAGCGCGTCGGTCGCAGCGGCGCTGAGCCCCGTCGTCGCCCACAGCACTGCGGTGTGGTGCGGTGACTACTCCGCCGATCGGGGCACGGGCAGCGTCCCCGCGTTCCTCGCTCATCGGTTGCACCGCCAGCAGGCGCTCGGCCTCGTCGGCATCGAGTTCATCGAGCCCCTACGCGTCACCCGTCGGCTCGACGGCGGGCGGCGCGAGGTTCTGCGTATCACAGGTCCGGCGGTGCTTTCGGTCGAGGGGTCCGTGGCCCGCCTGCGACGCGCTCCGCTTCGTGCGGCGCTGACTGCCCAGGCGGCCGAGGTGCTGCCGTTCGCCACCGCATCTGCATACGGGGGCGACACCTCCGGCGCGCTCGTTCTTCCGTATCGACCGCGCGCTCGTGCCATGGCCGCTCCCGTCGGTGCCACCGCGCTCGACCGTCTGCGAGCGCTCACCGACGTGTCGGCGGCACCCCAGCCGGGTGAGATGATCGAGGCCGAGCCTGCGGAGGCCGCGCGGCGCATCCTCGAGGTCCTCCGCGACTGGGGATACTTGGACCCGTAACTGCATCCCGGCTGCCATTTCTCAATTCACGTTGATCTATGTCAGCTCCTGGAACGACTGTCGTTCCAGGAGCTGACGCTGCTGCACAGTGAGCGAACACAAAGGCTTCATCACGCATTCAGCAGAACGGGCGACGGCGTTTCTTCCAACCCGACCCGTGCCGATTGCTCCGCGGCGTGGCGGGGCAGCCATCGCCAGGCGATCACGGCTCCGGCGAACACCACCGCCGCCGACACCCACGAACCCACCCTGAAGCCATCGATGAACGCCGAGTCGACAGCGGCCTTCACCGTGCTGCCGGCCTGTGGACCGGCCACCTCACCGGCCTGCCGAGCCACCTCGGCACCTGCGCCGACCGAGTCGCCGGCGATGCGCTGAGCGTCGGCCGGCAGTGCCGATCCGCTCAGCAACTCGCCGAGGCGTGACGCGTAGACGGACGCGAACAGGCTGCCGATGATTGCGACGCCCAGCGTCCCGCCGAGTTCCCGGGCGGTGTCGTTGACCGCCGAACCGACACCGGCCTTCGCCGGCGGCAACGCACCCATGATGGCCTCGGTCGCGGGGGCGTTGACCAATCCCAAGCCGCCACCCATGAAGAACATCTGGCCGACGACAAGCCAGTACGACGAGGTCGCCGTGTCGCGTGTCGTCCAGGCGAAACCGATCGCCATCGACACCAAACCTGCGGTCACGATCGCCTTGGTGCCGAATCGTTCGGCCAGCTTGGCGCTGAGTGGCGCGGCCATGGCCGTGAAGAGCGCGAACGGCACGGTGCGAACGCCCGCTTCGAGCGTGCCGTAGCCACGGACGAACTGGAAGTACTGCGTGACCATGAAGATGAATCCGAACAGCGCGAAGAACGCGAACGCCACGGCCACGCTGCCGGCCGTGACGCGCATGTTGGTGAAGACACTGACGTCGAGCATCGGGTGATCACTGTGCCGCTCCCATCGAATGAACGCTGTCAGCAGAACCGCGGCGACGCCGAAGGCGACGAAGCTGGTCGGTGATGTCCAGCCGTGCTTTGGTCCTTCGATCACCGCCCAGACCAGCACGGTGACACCGGCAATCGACAGAG
>JANOJI010000024.1:0-5496 GCA_031408175.1 Ilumatobacteraceae bacterium | reverse complement strand
GGGCTCGGCACGATGGGATTCAGCGTGCCTGCGGCAATCGGCGCCAAGGTCGGCCGCCCCGATCGAACTGTGTGGGCCATCGACGGCGACGGCTGTTTCCAGATGACTGCGCAGGAGTTGGTCACGGCCAGCGTCGAGCGCATTCCGATCAAGGTCGGCATCTTGAACAACAGCTACCTCGGCATGGTGCGGCAGTGGCAGGAGATGTTCTACGAGGAGCGCTACAGCGAGGTGTACCTGTCGCCCGAACTGCCCGACTTCGTCAAGTGGGCGGAGGCAATGGGATGTGTCGGCATTCGTGTCGACTCGCCAGAAGAGGTGCAGCCCGCCATCGACAAGGCCAACTCCATCGACGATCGGCCAGTCGTGGTCGACTTCAGGGTCGACGCCCGCGAGAAGGTCTTCCCGATGGTGCCTGCCGGCATGGGCAACGACGACCTGATCCTGCCGGATTCGCAGATGGCAAGAAAGAGTGCGCTCAAATGAGCACCGACATGAATCACCACATCCTGTCGGTACTCGTGCAGAACCGCCCCGGCGTTCTCGCTCGGGTCGCCGGGCTGTTCGCCCGCCGTGACTACAACATCTTCTCGCTGGCCGTCGCGCCGGCCGAGGAGCCGGGCTTCAGTCGCATCACCATCGTCGTCGACGTCGATTCATCGCCACTCGAGCAGATCACCAAGCAGCTGTTCAAGCTGATCGAAGTGGTCAAGATCAGCGAACTCGACCCGCGCCGGTCGGTCGAACGCGAACTGTTGCTGGTGACTGTGCGCAGCAGCCCCGAGAATCGTGGCCAGGTCGTGGAGTTGGCGACGATCTTCGAGGGCAAGATCCTGGCCGTCGGCACCGAGGCCATCACGATCAGCCTCGACGGTCACCCCGACAAGCTCGACGATTTTGAAGAACTCCTGTCCGGATATGGCATCGTGGAGATGCAGCGCACCGGCCGGGTGGCGCTACCCAAGCTCGATCGCGAGGCGCGCCTGCGTGCCGCGAACTCCAACTCCAAAAAGAACGAATACGGAAAGGCTGGCTGATATGGCCGCGAAGATGTACTACGAGGCGGACGCCGATCCGTCGATCATTCGGGGTCGCAAGGTGGCCATCATCGGCTACGGCTCGCAGGGGCATGCGCATGCGTTGAACCTCAAGGAATCTGGAGTCCCCGTCGTCGTCGGGCTGCGCGAGGGCAGCAAGTCGGCCGCCAAAGCCCAGGCCGCGGGTCTGACGGTGATGGAGATCGGCGCCGCCGCCAAGTGGGCCGACGTGATCATGCTGACCATGCCCGACACCGAGCAGAAGGCCACGTACGAGGAGTTCATCAAGCCACACATGCGCAAGGGAAAGGCAATTGCCTTCGCCCACGGCTTCAACATCCGGTTCAAGCGCATTCGACCGCCGAAGACCGTCGACGTCATCATGATCGCCCCGAAAGGTCCGGGTCACTTGGTGCGCCGCACCTACACCGAAGGTGGCGGCGTGCCCTGCCTCATCGCTGTGCATCAAGACGCAACGGGTGGTGCACACGCCTTGGCCCTGAGCTACGCCGAAGCCATCGGCGGCGCACGCGCGGGCGTCATCGAGACAACATTCAGCGAGGAGACCGAGACCGACCTGTTCGGCGAGCAGGTCGTGTTGTGTGGCGGCTTGACCTCATTGGTGCAGGCCGGGTTCGAGACACTGGTCGAGGCCGGCTATCAGCCGGAGATGGCCTACTTCGAGTGCTTGCACGAAGTGAAGTTGATCGTCGATCTGATGTACGAGGAAGGCATCGCCGGTATGCGTTACTCGATCAGCGACACCGCCGAGTACGGCGACGTCACGCGCGGTCCCCGCATCGTCAATGCCAAGACCAAGCTCGAGATGAAGAAGATTCTCAAGGAGATCCAAAGCGGCAAGTTCGCCAAGGAATGGGTCGCCGAGAGCGAGTCCGGCCGCATCAACTTCAACGGTCTGCGCGAAGCAGGCCGAGTACACCAGATCGAAGAAGTCGGCGCACGCCTTCGGGCGATGATGCCGTTCCTCGGCGCCGGACGCCAAAAGGTCGCCGACGTCAGCGGCGGCTGAACTCGTAGCAACAGCCAGAGGGGGACAATGACATTGACCTGGGAAGAGGCGTGCGCGCGGGTGTGCGCGCCCGGTTCGCCGTTCGAGATTCTCGAGGACGACCACGGCAGTCGGCGCTTCAAGCATGCTCCACCCAACCTTCGGGGCATTTTCGACATTGCCCGACAAGGTGGCGACGACATCTTCCTCGTGTACGAGGACGAGCGGTGGTCGTTCAACGAGGTCTTCGCCCAGATCGACGCCTTCGCTGCCGCGTTGGTCCATCGCTACGGCGTCGCCAAGGGCGACCGGGTGGCCATTGGCATGCGCAACTATCCCGAGTGGGTCATGTCGATGCTTGCGATCATCTCGATCGGTGGTGTGTCGGTGTCGCTGAATGCCCTGTGGGTCGAGGACGAGATCGACTACGCGCTCGTCGACAGCGGTGCGTCACTGCTGATCGCCGATGAGGAACGAATCGGGCGATCGATCAACCCGTGCCGGCGATTGGGAATCCGCATGCTCGAGGTGCGCGCCTCGTCGCCATCGGGCGACGATGTAGATCAGTGGAACGATGTCGTGCTGTCAGGTGCCGCGATGCCGGCTGTCGACGTCGGCTGGGACGACGATGCAACCATCCTCTACACGTCGGGCACCACAGGAAGACCGAAGGGTGCCGTCTCGACCAACGGCGCGATCGTGTCGTCGGTGATGGCGTTCGGTAGCCGTGCCGCCGTCGACGTCGTGCGCGCCGAGGCGGCCTTACCGGCTGGCGCCGCGCCACCGCCAGCCACGCCGTTGGCCTTCATCCTCATCGTGCCGCTCTTCCACGTCACCGGTTGCGTGCCGGTGCTGCTGAGCTGCGTCGTCTCGAAGTCGAAGCTGGTGATGATGTATCGGTGGAATGCCGAGAAGGCACTGGAGTTGATCGAACGCGAGCGGGTCACCAACTTCATCGGCGTACCCACGCAGAGCTGGGACCTGGTCAACTCGCCGCGATTCGGAGACTTCGACACGTCGAGCCTGCGCGGTGTGGGCGGCGGCGGTGCACCAGCTCCGCCAGCGTTGGTCGAACGCGTCGCCGGCAGTGTGAAGAGCGGCGGACCGACTCTGGGCTACGGAATGACCGAGACCAATGCCTACGGACCCAACAACACCGGGGTCGACTATCTGACTCATCCGACGTCGACCGGCAAGGTGATGCCGATCATGCGCATCGAGGTGCGTGACCCTGACCGCCGACAGGTGCCGACCGGCCAACGTGGTGAGATCTGGTTCAACGGGCCGATGCTGATCCGTGGCTACTGGAACAAGCCGGAGGCAACGGCGGAGACGATCGTCGACGGCTGGCTGCGTAGCGGCGACATCGGCCGGGTCGACGAAGACGGCTTCTACTACGTCGAGGACCGGTTGAAGGACATGATCCTGCGCGGCGGCGAGAACGTCTACTGCGCCGAGGTCGAGGCGGCCATCTATGAGCATCCCTCGATCCACGAAGCTGCGGTCTTCGGTATCCCCGACGATCGGCTGGGGGAGGAGGTCGCCGTGGCGATCCATCTGGTCGAGGACGCGACGCTGACGCCCGAGGATCTGCGTGTATTCCTGTCGACCAAGATCGCCGCCTTCATGATCCCGTCGAGGGTGATCATCGTGTCCGACCCGCTCCCCCGGAACCCGGCCGGCAAGTTCTTGAAACGCGAGCTTCGGCAGCACTTGGCGTCACAAACGACAGCGAATCCTTAATTCCGACTTGATTGGTCGGGATTTACGTCTGTAGCGTGTCCCGCCATGAGTGACGCATGGGGATTCGAGACACGCCAGATCCATGTCGGGGGAGATCCCGACCCAACAACAGGCGCGCGTGCCGTGCCGATCTACCAGACCACGAGCTACGAGTTCCGCGACTCGGCGCACGCGGCCAACCTGTTTGCCCTTGCCGAGGTCGGCAACATCTACACGCGCATCATGAATCCCACGCAGGGGGCGCTCGAAGCACGTCTGAATGCGTTGGAAGGGGGCTGCACCACGGCCATCGGCATCCCCGGCACGCTCGTTGTCAGCTCCGGTCAAGCCGCAGAGATGCTGGCGATCACCACGATTGCCGAGGTCGGCGACCACGTCGTTGCTTCGCCGTCGCTGTACGGCGGCACCTACAACTTGCTGCACTACACGCTGCCCAAGCACGGCATCGAGGTCACGTTCGTCGACGACCCCGACAATCTCGATCAATGGCGCGCCGCGGTGAAGCCCAACACCAAGTTGTTTTTCGGTGAGGTGCTGTCGAACCCGAAGAACGACATCTTCGACATCGAAGGCGTCTCCAAGGTCGCCCACGATGCCGGGGTTCCGCTGATCGTCGACAACACGGTGCCGACGCCGTACCTGATCCGTCCGATCGAGTGGGGTGCCGACATCGTCGTGCACTCGCTCACCAAGTTCATCGGTGGGCACGGCACGTCGATCGGTGGTTCGATCACCGATGGCGGCACGTTCGACTTCGGTAATGGGCGGTTTCCCAACTTCACCGAGCCCGATCCCAGCTATCACGGTCTGCCGTATTGGCCGGCGCTGGGCCATGGTGCGTTCATCTTGAAGGCCAGGGTGCAGGGATTGCGCGACACCGGCGCAGCGGTATCGCCGTTCAATGCGTTCCTGTTCCTGCAGGGCCTCGAGACGTTGAGCCTGCGGATGGAACGCCACTTCTCGAACGCTGCCAAGGTCGCCGAGTTCCTGCAGGGTCGCGACGAGGTCGAGAGCGTCATCTGGGCCGGGCTGCCCTCGAGCCAGTGGTACGAGCGGGCCAAGAAGTACGGCCGCGACAAGGGCTACGGCTCGATCCTGTCGTTCATCATCAAGGGTGGCAGGGACGCCGGCACGAGGTTCGTCGAAGCGCTCGAACTGCACAGCCATGTCGCCAACATCGGCGACGTGCGCAGCCTGGTGATCCAACCTGCGACCACCACCCACAGCCAGCTCAGCGAGGAGGAGCAGGCCTCGACTGGTGTCTACCCAGGGCTCGTGCGGCTCAGCGTCGGTCTCGAGTCGATCGAAGACATCATCGCTGACCTCGACGCAGGCTTCCGCGCCGCCAAGGGCTAGCTCATCGGAGTGGGGGGGGGGCCCCCCCGGGGGGGGGGGACCCACCCGAACCCGGGGACCCGGGGGGCCAACACGCGCCCGGGGGGGGCCCCAAGACACTCCGTAGAGCCACTTCGTGCTGACGTGGCCACCTATGGCCTCGATGGCCTGCTCGGGTGTCAGCAGCTCCTCGTTCGGCACCGCCAGGGACGGCACGAGTGCGTGGGCGGCGGGGGCGGCCATCCCGGCCCCGAGCTGGGCCAGGCGGGCGGCGAGGGCCACCACCATGCCGGGGCGGGCTTCGAAGGGCGCCTGTGCGATGGCTTCGTCGAGTGCGGCAAAGATGGCCTCGGGGCCGGGGGCGGTCAGGGT
>JANOJI010000635.1:0-6998 GCA_031408175.1 Ilumatobacteraceae bacterium | reverse complement strand
TGCACCCGCGGGTACCACGTCATGCACGAGTACTTCGAGAATCCTGATGCCACCGCAAACACCGTGGATGTCGATGGGTGGCTGCACACCGGCGATCTGTGCGCCATGGACGATCGCGGGTATTGCACGATCGAAGGCCGGATGAAGGACATGATCATCCGGGGAGGGGAGAACATCTACCCGCGCGAGGTGGAGGAACTGCTCTTTGCCCATCCCAAAGTCGGCGATGCAGCCGTCATTGGGCTGCCCGACGCGAAGTGGGGCGAGGAGGTTGCCGCCTTCATCCGTCCAGCGTCAGGCCAACGAATCGACAAGAACGAGCTGGTCAAGTATGTGCGCCAGCACCTGGCACCGCACAAGACCCCTCGTCATTGGTTCGAGGTCGATGCCTTCCCGCTGACGGGTTCGGGCAAGATTCAGAAGTACAAGCTCCGACAGATGACGGCCAGCGGCGAACTTGCCGAACTGTGAGCACGGGTAAGGAAATGGATGGATTCATCCCTTCAAGCCACCTCGACCGATTCACGCTCTCCGCGGAGCGAGCAACGCACAGAGTCAACATTCTGCGGTAGGTCTTAATTGCAATGGCACTGCTTGGGGGGGTTCGAGCTGCACCCTAGGGCCATAGGCTAATGACCCATTTGAGATCGCGGATCTATACACCATCTTTATTGCAGTTCCTGCGTAAGGCGCAGGACTAGACATTTGAGGGACGGAACATGTTCGGGAACCAGCTGGATTCAGCGCGCCGTTTTACGCGGCGCGGCACGGCCTTAGAGCGCGAGTTCGGCCAAGCACCCAAGACGGGGCGTGGTCGCCGTCGCACCAAACTCGGTGCAGGGCTCGTGACCATCGCCCTCGCCGGCTCGGCGTTGGTCACAGGCAGTGGCCTGATGGTCAACGCTGCGCCGGTCGGTGCAGGCTTCGAACTCGATGCCGGCGACCTGCGATTCATCCTCAAGCAGATCCAGATTGCCGAGGCTCATTCAGCCGGTGGCGAGCTTCTCGGTCCAGGTCCCGACCAGGTCAACGAGCGCCGGCTGCCATTCGGCCTCCGCACCGTCGACGGCACGCTCAACCACCTGACCCCCGGCCAAACCGAGTTCGGCGCTGCGGATGAGGTTTTCCCGCGTATGACGACATCCGTCTATCGCGACGGCGAGCCGATCGACCTCGACGGTCCTGGCCCATCGCCCGCGATTCCGTCGACGAGCTACAACCAGACCAAAGGCATCGTCGCCGACTCGGCGCCGCGCCTCATCAGCAACCTGATCGTCGACCAGACGGCGAACAACCCCGCGGCTGTCGCAGTATCGGGTGGCTGCGTCGAGCTCGACGGTCCGACCTGCTTCATCGGCAACTCGGCGCCCGACGTTGGTCTGTCGGCACCGTTCAACTCGATGTTCACGTTCTTCGGCCAGTTCTTCGACCACGGCTTGGATCTCGTCACCAAGGGCGGCGGCACGGTGTTCGTACCCCTCGCAGCCGACGACCCGCTGCGGACCCACGGTCCTGACGGAATCGCCGGTAACGGCGACGAGGTGCCACCGCACCTGGCCTTCTTGACCCTGACCCGGGCCACGAACCAACCAGGGCCCGACGGTGTCACCGGCGACAACCCGGCAACTTTCATCAATGAAGCCCTCGACGACACGCCAGCGGTACCTGCCGGCCCGGGCGCCGACGGCATACTGGGTGACAACCCGCTGACCAACGACCCGGCCGGTAATGAGGCTGCTGACAACGTCCCGGTTGATCCCGGCGCAGACTTGTTGTTTGGCGTCGACTGCAACACAGCAGCGGCCACGGCGGAGTGCGCCGACGACACCTACGATGCTGGTCCGGACTTGATCCTGGTCGACAATCCTTTGACCACGAATCCGGACGAGAGCGCCGACGACACCCCGGCAGTTCCTGTCGGCCCTGGGCCCGACGGCGTGCTAGGTGACGATCCGGCGACGTTCATCGACGAGAGCGCCGACGACGTCAAGGAAGCAACCAACACCACGACACCGTTCGTCGACCAGAACCAGACCTACACATCGCACCCCTCGCATCAGGTGTTCCTGCGCGAGTATTCGATTGCCACGGGTGAGCCTGTCTCCACCGGCCGGCTGATCGACGGAGCGGGCGGCAACGTCGGCAACTGGGCCGAGGTCAAGCAGCAGGCTGCAACCATGCTCGGCATCGAGCTCGTCGATTCCGATATCTTCAATGTTCCGCTGCTGGTCACCGATCCCTACGGCTACTTCATACGTGGATTGAACGGGTTCCCCCTGCTGGCGTTCCCGCCACTGGTGCCCGGTGGGCCCAACCAGGTCGTCGAAGGCAACCCTCTGGCTCCCATCTCGACCCTCGGTTCGATGAAGACCGGGCATGCATTCTTGGACGACATCGCTCACAACGCCAGCCCGAAGACCTCTCGCGGGGTACCGCTGACCGCCGACGCTGACCCCGATGTCAATCCGATCAATGCGCCTCGACCGGCAGGAACGTACGACGACGAGTTGCTGGACGCTCACTTCATCACCGGTGACGGCCGCGGCAACGAGAACATCGGCCTCACGGCCGTGCACACCATCTTCCACGCCGAGCACAATCGACTGCAAAGAGACATTGATGAACTCATCAACCTGTCCGGCTTCTTGACCCTGCCCGAGGTTGCTGCATGGAACGCGGTCGGACCGTCGGGTTGGGACTACGGCGAGCGCCTGTTCCAGGCCGCACGTTTCGTCACCGAAATGCAGTACCAGCACCTGGTGTTCGAGGAGTTCGCCCGCAAGCTGGTGCCGACGATCAACCCGTTCATCGGTGACGGCATCAACTTCCAGAGCGACACCAACCCGGCTATCACGGCCGAGTTCGCCCACGCTGTGTACCGCCTGGGCCACTCGATGCTGACCGAGAACATCCTGCGCACCAACGAAGACGGATCGACCAACGACATCTCATTGTTCGAGGGCTTCCTCAACCCGCTGGAGTTCAACGATGACGGCGCTGGCGGCACGCTGACCGCCGCACAGGCCGCTGGTGCAATCTTCCAGGGTGGAGTTCGCGAGCAGGGCAACCACATCGACGAGTTCATCACCAACGTGTTGCGCAACCAGCTGCTCGGCCTTCCCTTGGACCTGGCCGTGTTCAACCTGGCTCGTGGTCGTAGCGAAGGTCTGCCGCCGCTCAACTCGGTGCGTCGGCAGTTGCTCGATTCCACGGGCGAGCCCGCACTCACCCCGTACGAGAGCTGGATCGACTTCTCGTTCAACATGAAGTACCAGGACTCGCTGGTCAACTTCATCGCGGCGTACGGGACACACACGTCGATCACAACGTTCGACCTGGATGGCCCCGGAGGCGTCGAGTTCCCCGGCAGTATCGCCTCGCGCCGTGCCGCAGCCGACCAGATCATCAACGGGACGGTGTACCCGGTTCCGACGGGTGTCGCCGATGACCCGGGCACGGTTGAAGACGAATCTGTCACCATGGTCAATCCCCCGGCCGACAGCTCCGACTTCCTGTTCAGCCAAGGCACCTGGACCAGCATGCCAGATGGCACGACCACCACCGGTGTCGACGGCATCGACCTGTGGATTGGTGGATTGGCCGAGCGCACAGCCCCATTCGGCGGCATGCTTGGCACGACGTTCACCTACGTCTTCGAGATCCAGATGGAGAACCTGCAGAACGCCGATCGCTTCTACTACCTCGAGCGTCTCGACGGTTTGAACTTGCTGCCGCAGCTCGAGGCCAACTCGTTCGCTGAGCTGATCATGCGCAACACGTCGGCTGTCGGCTTCCCCGCCGACGTCTTCTCGAGGCCAGACTTCGCCATCGAAGTCGCCAACCTCGGTGCAAGTGGCCCAATCGTCGACGATCCGAACACCGTCCCCGACGAGAGCGACTTCTTGATTCGACTCCCGAACGGCACGATCCGGTTCAACGGCCCCGAGCACGTGAACTGGAACGGCGTCGACCAGGCAGTCCTGGGCGGTCCCCCCGTCAACGATCGGATCATCTCGAGCGAAGGTGACGACACGTTGCGCGGCAACGGCGGCAACGACATCCTCGAAGGCGGGTCTGGCAACGACAGCCCGATCGGCGGCATGGGCGACGACATCATCACCGACATCTTCGGCGATGACGTCTTGAAGGGTGGCCCGGGTAACGACGCCATCTTCGGTGGTCCGGGCCTAGACCTGTTGCAGGGCAACGCCGACGACGACTACATCATCGCCGGCAACGACACCTCCGAGGTATTCGGCGGTCCCGGCGACGACGTGATCTACGTCGGCGACGGTGGTCTCGAATCGTTCGCTGGTGCGGGTGACGACTGGATCGAAGGTAGCCCTCAGCTCGACTTGCTGGTCGGTGACGAGAACAACCAGTTCCAGGACGACCCGCGTGGTGGTCACGACGTGATCATCGGCAACAAGGGTGACGACGACTACGACTCCGAAGGCGGCGACGACGTCATGGTCGGCGATGTCCTCGGAACGGAGCGTTTCGAAGGCATGCTCGGCTGGGACGCCGCCACATATCGCGGTGATCCTCTCCCGGTCGACGCCGACATGAACATCAACGTCGTCCTAGCACCGAACCTCAACGAGCTTCGTGACCGTTTCGACCTGACCGAAGGTTTGTCGGGCTGGAACTTCAACGACGTGCTGCGAGGCACCGACAGAGTGGCCACTCAACTGGTGGGCCACGAACTCAATGCTGCCGGTATCGCCCGGCTCGACGGCATCGCCGCACTACTTCCTGTTGGTGAAACGTCGTTCGACGGCGGCGACATCATCATGGGCGGTGCCGGCACTGACGTGATCGAAGGACGCGGCGGTGACGACATCCTCGATGGCGACCGCTGGCTCAACGCGCAACTACGGGCGCCGAACCACGCCACGCCCGCCCCCGGCGACTTCAGGCTCGTCGACAATCTGAAAGCCATTCAGACTGACGTACGCACCGGCCGGACCAACCCGGCCAGCATCGACATCGTCCGCAGCATCGTCACACCGACGGTGCCAGCGGAAGACTGCGGTTCAATAGCCCCGGGTGGACCGGTCAACTGCGACACGGCCGTGTTCTCGGGTCTGCTGGCGAACTACGCGATCACGCCGAACGGTGATGGCAGTGTGACCATCGCCGACAATGTTGGTACCGACGGTGTCGACACGTTGTGGAACATCGAGCAGGCAGTGTTCTGCGACGATGACCCAGCGACCGACCTCGACCGAGCCATCTGTGATCTTCCCTCGGCTTCCGTGTCGCTCACCGATTTCCCCAGTGTGGGTTTGTCGGTGCCGTCGCTCACGTTTGCTGCTCGGGCGATCGGTGCTGTTGCTGTGACGCAGCAGATCACGGTGACGAACACCGGCGATGCCGACTTGATCGTCTCCGGTTTCTCGATCACCGGGGTCGATGCGGCCTCGTTCGGGGCAACCGAGGACTGCGCCACACTGACACCAGGGGCGACCTGCACCTTCACGGTGTCGTTCGATCCAGCTGTTGCTGGTGCGCTGGTCGCAGACCTGAACATCTTCAGCAACGCTGGGACCGTGGTGGTGCCGTTGTCGGGTACTGGTGTGGTCAACACCCCGGTAGCGGGTGCGCCGACGATCAGTGATACCACTCCGACTGAAGGGACCGCGATCACGGCCTCGACAGTCGGGATTGCTGACGTCGATGGCGTGCCGCTGGCGCTCAGCTTCCAGTGGCGTCAAAGCCTCACCCCAGGTGGGGCGGTCAACACCATCATCGCTGGTGCAACCGGACCGAGCTTCACCCCAACCCAGCTGCAAGCCAACCGTCGCTTGACGGTAGCTGTCAGCTTCGTTGACAACGCAGGCAGCTTGGAGACCGCCGTTTCGGCGATCACCATCGTGGTCGGCGACCTGTTCAACGGTGGAGCAGGCGTCGACGTCCAAACCGGTACTGCCGGCCAAGACGAGTACCACGGGGGCGGCGGCGCCGACAACCTGGCCACCGCCGGCCAAGACGACATCGTTTCAGGCGATGCCGATGATGACACCATCTCCACTGCGGGTGGCAACGACATCATCACCTTCAACGGTGCCAGCGAAGGCTTCGATGCCGTCACGGGTGGCGCCGGAGTCGATGCCATCCTGGCAGCGTCCAACGGTACCGTGATCGGGTTGCGGTCGATCTCGACCGTGGAGAGCATCAGCAACAACGGCTTCGCCGGTGTCACCATCTTGGGCTCGCCGAACAACGACGTGTTGAACTTCACCAACGTCACCCTCACCGGGATCGTATTGATCGATGGTGGCGGCAGCAACGACGCCCTCACCGGCTCGGCAGGCAACGACGTGATCGTCGGCAGGGCCGGAACCGACACCATCAACGGTGGCATCGGTATCGACACCATCGAAGGCGGTGCCAACAACGACACCCTCAACGGTGGCAACGGCAACGACTTCTTCCGATACAACCTCGGAGGATTCGGTAACGACACCATCACCGGCTTCGACGCCGACGTCGCAGGAGGTCAAGACTTGATCAACCTCACCGGCCTCGGCATCAACGCCGGCAACTTTGCCGCCAACGTCACCATCACCAACGGCGGAGGCGGAGCCACCCTGGTAACCATCCCAGGCCACGGCACCATCCGCCTCGCCGGCGTAGCGGTCGCAAACGTCACGATTGCAGACTTCATCGTGTAAGGCACATCGAGTTGTGGGGTGGAGCAGCTACAGCTCCACTCCACAACCCACCCACCCAACGTCCGGAAGATAATGGGAGCCACATGGCTTGCCCGAGCCTCGTCCCAACGTGGTTTCCATCCGTCCCCGGGCCGTTGAAGATGATGCCCTCTCCCCCCTTGGGAGAGGGCATCATCCCGATTAGGCTCCGCAGATGACCAGTCCGAGCCATCGCGGCATCGACGTGCCTGGTGTTCGCGCACCCGCGGCAAGCTTCGTTCATGCCACGATCGTTGCATCGGGGTCCGAGCTGCTGTTCGTCAGCGGGCAGACACCTGAGGA
>JANOJI010000102.1:0-14612 GCA_031408175.1 Ilumatobacteraceae bacterium | reverse complement strand
TCGACGTCGACGGTCGGGTCATCGCGACGAATACCCTCCTCGGCCAGGAACCGATGCAACATTCTGATGGCAGCGACCTGACGTGCCACCGACGACGGGGCTCCACCCGCGCCGCGGCGCTCGCTGACGAACGTGTCCAAGGCGGCACGGTCGACGCTCTGCAGCGTTGCTCCCCGCTTCAACAACCATGACCAGTAGCCCCGGATGTCGCGCCGGTAGGCCGACAAGGTGTTGGCCGAGCGGCCCCGCTCGGTGGCCATCCATGACAGGAACTCCTCAGCCTCGAGGGGAAGCATCGCCGCCTCGGAAGCAGTCATCACGGTGCCGAACTCAACCGGCAGGGCGCAGGCTGCCGTCGCGGACCCGTCGATCGACGAGCAGCAACCCGATCACCGTCTTCGCGTCGTTGATCTCACCGCGCACCACCATGTCGACGGCGTCGGCGAGTGGCAGCTGCAGCACATCCATATGGGACTCCTCCGGGCCGTGCACATCGCGGGCCACCGGCGAGAGCTCAGTCGCCAGATACAGGTGCAGGGTCGAGTCGGTCATTCCCGCCGAGGAGAAGTAGTGCGTCAGGTATTCGAGACGTCCAGGTGACAATCCGGCCTCTTCGATCAGTTCGCGCTCGGCCGTGACCTGTGGAGATTCCTCGGGAACATCGCGCATTCCCGCAGGAATCTCCAACACGTATTGGTCGAGTGGACCTCGGTACTGGCGAACGAACACGACCGTCGGGACGTCACCGTCAAACAGCAGGGGCACGACGCCCACCGCGCCGGGCGAGCGGATGATGTCGCGCTCGAACAACTCTCCGTCCGGTGCCTCGAAGGTGCCGACGGCCACATGCCAGATGTAGCCCTGGTGTACAAGCCGGTCGCCGAGATGGCGAAACACTGGCGGGAGACTCACGCAGCCGCGATCACGCGACGGACGAGCTGGCTTCGTCGACGACGAACAGGTGCGGCGCCCGCGACTCACGCCGAGCGAGCGCGGCGTACACCAATTCGCGAAAGAGCGGATGTGGCCGATCGGGACGACTCTTGAACTCGGGGTGAGCCTGTGTACCGACCCAGAACGGATGATCTTCCAGCTCGATGAACTCAACAAGTCGACGATCTGGTGAGAGCCCACTGCAACGCAGTCCGGCTGCCTCGAGCTTCGGCTTGAGCTGTGCATTGAGTTCCCATCGGTGACGATGCCGCTCACTGACCACTGGTTCGCCGTACGCCCGATACACGCGCGTATTGGGTTCGAGTATGGCGTAGTAGGCGCCGAGACGCTGCGTGCCACCTTTGTCGACGACATCGCGCTGGTCGTGCATCAAGGCGATGACCGGATGAGGTGTGTCGGGATCCATCTCGGTCGAGTTGGCGCCGGTGAGGTTCATCACATTGCGGGCAAAGTCGATGGTCATCGCCTGCAAACCTAAGCAGATGCCGAGGCAGGGAATGTCGTTCTCGCGGGCGTATCCCGCCGCGGCGATCTTGCCCTCGAAGCCGCGCTCGCCGAAGCCACCGGGGATCAGCATGCCGTCGAGATCGGCGAGACGCCCGGCTGCCAGCAGGCCTTCGACGTCCTCGGCCTGAATCCAGTCGACCTCGACCTTGGCACCGTGGTGGAAGCCGGCGTGCTTCAGGCTCTCGACGACCGAAAGATAGGCGTCGGGCAGGCTGATGTACTTGCCGATCAAGCCGATCTTCACCGGCTTGCTCGCCTCTTCGATCATCGACACGACCTCTTGCCATGGAGTCAGGTCCACCGGCCCGTCGAGTCGCAACACATCGCACACCACGTCGTCCAGACCCTCGTCGTGGAGGATCAACGGCAGCTCGTAGATGTTTCCGGCGTCGGCGGCATTGACGACCGCGCGCTCGTCAACATCGCAGAGGTTGGAGATCTTGCGCTTCAGATTGTCACTCAGTGGCGCTTCGCTGCGGCAGACGATCACGTCCGGCTGAATACCGCGGCTACGCAACTCGGTGACCGAGTGCTGCGTCGGCTTGGTCTTCTGCTCGCCGGACGGACCGATGAACGGAACCAGTGTCACGTGGATGTAGCACACATTGTCGCGTCCGGCCTCTTTGCGGAACTGGCGAATTGCCTCGAGGAAGGGCAGGATCTCGATGTCGCCGACGGTACCCCCGACCTCGGTGATCACGACGTCGACGTCGTCGCCGACGAGTCGATGGATCCGCCGCTTGATCTCGTCGGTGATGTGCGGGATGACTTGCACGGTCTTGCCCAAGTAGTCGCCGCGGCGCTCTGCCGCGAGCACCGCCTGATAGATCGACCCGGTGGTCGCATTGGAGTTGCGGGTCAACGGCTCGTCGATGAACCGCTCGTAGTGGCCAAGATCGAGATCCGTCTCACCTCCGTCGTCGGTGACGAATACTTCGCCATGCTCGAAGGGGTTCATCGTGCCGGGATCGACGTTGATGTACGGATCGAGCTTCTGCATCGTGATCCGCAGTCCTCGCAGCTTCAACAACCGGCCGAGCGATGACGCGGTGAGACCTTTTCCGAGGGAGCTGGCAACGCCTCCGGTCACGAAAATGTGCTTCGGCATTGAACAAAGACCTCCGTCTCAGGCGAACTGACAACGGGACTGCAGCATACCGCGCTGCGCGTCGGTCGCGCGGATCCCGTCAGTCATTCGCAACAAATCACCGGTGCAGTCCGGCGAAGTCGAGTACCGAGCCGATTCCGTTGTCGGTGTGCGGAGGCAACGCCGGGAGCAGCAGTGTGCGAACACCTGCCAGCACAGCGCCGCTGTCTGCGCGGGGATCGTCGCCGACCATCAACACTTCCGACGGAGCAAGATTCAACGACTTGCATGCCGCGTCAAAGATCTTTCGATCGGGCTTCACGGTTCCCGTCTCGTAGGACAGCGTGAACGACGAAACGGATTCCAACATGGAATGCGCCTCGAACACGGTGCGCACATCCCAACCGGTGTTGGAGACGATTCCAACGGCCAACCCGTTGTCGTGCAGCGCTCGCAACGTCGCGCCGGAACGCGCATACGGCGCCCACGACAAGGGATCGTGCATATCGGCGTTGATGGCATCCCCGAGTTGCTCGGCCCATTCGTCGGCGATGCCATACAAGATCTGCCAGCGACGGCTCCACACGGCCGCATCAAGGTCGCGCGGGTGGGCGAGTTCGGCCGGAGCCATCGCAGCCGCGTCGATTCGTCGGGCGAGATCGATTGCCTGCTCCGGGCTCATCGGCACCCCCAGCCGCCGCGCGCACTCAGCAACGGTGCGCGACAGTGGATCATGGGCGAACAGCGTGTTACCGAAATCGAACAGCACGCCACGAACCTCCACGGTCGCAGCGTAGGAGGCGCCGGCGCGAGATTGCGGAACTAGCCTGCCGACATCATGACCCGCGGTTGGCGCACGAACAGGTTGACGCTGTGCGCCGGTCTGACTGCGCTGGCCGTGGTGCTTCGTGCCCCGACGTTTGTCTCCAGGCTGTTCGATCCCGACGAAGCTGCGATCGGGGTCCAGGCGATGGTCGTGCGTGGTGGAGGGACGCTCTACACCGACATCTACGATCGCAAACCGCCATTTCCTCCCCTGCTGTATGCGGCATCATTCTCGGTGACCGATTCGACCGACGTTCGCCCCATGCGGTTGTTGGTCACCGTGCTGCTCGCTGCATGTGGCGTGCTGATCGCGCTGGAGTTCCTGCGTCGATCGGGTCCTGTTCACGCCTGGTGGGGTGGTGTACTGGTCATCGCCGGTTCGATGGCGCTGTTCCCCGCCGATGCCGGTGCCGCCAACTATGCGCATTTCGCACTCCTGCCTGGCGCAGCCGCGATTGTCTGGTCGCGACGCGGCACGCTGCCCAGCGCCGTCGCCGCAGGTGCCGCCCTCGGCATCGCCATACTCAGCCGGCAGAGTTGGTTGCTGGGCGTCGTGCCGGCTTGCGTCGGCGTCGGCCTGCACGGACGGTGGCGCAACGTTGCGCCGTTCCTCGCAGCGTGTGCCCTGACCATCGTCAGCACGGGGTTGTACGCGCCGCTCGGCAGATTCTGGGAATGGAATGTGACCAACAGTCCAGGTTTCGTGTTTGCGAGCATCGGCGCGTGGTCGGCGTCCAGCAAGGGGCTGGCGTCGGTGGCAGGCTTCGCCGGGTTTCATCCGGTGCTGCTCGTTGCCGTCGGCGTGGCCGCAGTGAGCGCTGTCGCCTCCGTCAAGGGACGTGCGCTGCCCGACGACGTCGATCTGTGGCTCTGGGTCGGCTCGGGCCTGGCCGCGTGGGCGGCGGGCCTGCGTTTCTTCGGTCACTACTGGCTGCAGGTCATGCCGCCGTTGGTGTTGTTGGCAGTTCCGGTCGTGGCACGATGGAATGGCCGTGCTCGAACCATGGCCGCGGCCGGGGTCGTCATCCCGGCAACTGTGGCATGGGCGTTGTTGTTCGTGCCGGGGTCGTTTCATGATCGACCCGACCCGACCAACCTGGCCACATACGTGCGGGCGCACTCCACCGCTGCCGATCGGGTCTTCGTGTGGGGTTCCTATCCCGAAGTGCTGGTCGCGGCCGAACGCGAGCCGGCCGGCGGGCTGGTTCACACCGATTTCGTCGTCGGGAGATCGGGTGGTCGCAAAGATCCGGCAGCAACCCTTGCCAACGCCGTGCCAGGGGCGGTCGACATCATGCTCGACTCCCTCGCCGATGTTCCGCCGCAGTTGATCCTCGACACATCGACCGCGCCGCAACTCGGGTACGCGAACTACCCGATTTCGCTCGTTCCCGACCTGGACCGCTTCATACGCGATGGCTACGAGCAGGTGGATGTCATCGACGGCGTCACCGTGTGGCAGCGCAGTCAATGACGCCAAACCGTGGCCCCGGAGTCCGGTCTCGTCTGCCTAAGCTGGCTCGGATGGAGACCCGCCAGTTGAGGGATTGGATTCCCTCCGAGGCGCACCGTGATCTGACGGAGACCACTCCGGCTCCACGATCGCACTGGTTGCGCGAGCTCGTGCTCGTGGTCGTCTTCTACTACAGCTACGAACTGGTCCGCCGGTTCGCCCACTTCGGCAAGGTCCGCCCACGAGCATTTCGCAATCAGTTGTACCTCATCGATCTTGAAGAGTTCCTCCACATCTACAACGAATCGGCCGTGCAAAAGGCGTTTCTCGGTGCCACGTGGTTCATCAAAGTGATGAACGTCTACTACGGCACGCTGCACTTCATCATCACCGGCGGACTGCTGTTGTGGGTCTACCTCCGCCGACACCAGCACTATCGGCAGTACCGCAATCTGCTCGGGATGACCACCGCATTGGCCCTCATCGGGTACTTCTCGTTCCCGTTGGCCCCACCCCGGATGTACCCGTGCCACGACTGTTTCGTCGACACCCTCGACACCATCGGTGGATTGTGGTCGTACCACTCCAGCGCGGCCAAAGCGATCGCCAACCCCTTCGCGGCGATGCCGAGCCTGCATTTCGGTTGGGCGTTGTGGTGCGGCACGCTGTGGTGGTCGTTCGCCCGGCATCCCGCGATACGGGCGCTCAGTGTGGTCTACCCGGCATTGACGCTGCTGGCGGTCGTCGTCACGGCCAACCACTATTGGCTCGACGCTGTGGGTGGAGCGATCATCTTTCTCGCCGCCAGCCAGGTGCTGCGGCTGATGCGTCGACGTGCTCTACGGAAGGCGCTGGCCGTCAGCGAGTAGGTCGGCTGCGTGACGGCGTGCCGACTCCCCTGCCTGTTGGCCGCTCAGCATGCGCGCCACTTCGTCGATGCGCGCGACGCCATCGACCATGCGTGCAGACGCCGTCGTCATCACCTCGCGTTCCGAGCCGCTCGTCACCGTCTTGGTCACCACGATCTGTGTGTCGGCAAGTGCCGCCACTTGAGCGAGGTGGGTGACCACCATCACTTGATGACGACGGCCGAGCCGAGCGAGCGACTCGGCCACAGCCGTGGCGGCGGTGCCGCCGATCCCGGCGTCGACTTCGTCGAACACCAAGGTCTCCGGGGCTTCGGTCAACACAAGTCGCAGGGCCAGCATGGTGCGAGCCAACTCGCCGCCGCTCGCCACGCGCGACAGCGGCTGCAGTTGCAGACCAGGGTTCGCCGCAATCAGAAAGGTGATGTCGTCACCGGGCGGCTCGGCGCCGACCATGACCTCGATCTCGGCGTGCGGCATAGCCAGGGACCGAACAGCGTCACGCACCGCTGTCGCCAAGCGCTTCGCTCCCCGACGGCGCACGTCCGCGACCCGTTGTGCTGCCTGTCGTTCGGCTGCTGTCGCCGAGACGCGCTGCTCCTCGAGGACGGCGACACGCTGGTCATAGCCTTCCAGTTCGGCCAAGCGAGCTTCGGTCTCGGTATGAAAGCTGATCACGTCCGCCAACGAATCGCCGTACTTGCGCCGCATGTCACGAAGCAACTGGCGCCTCACGCGGATCTCGGCAAGGCGCTGCGGGTCCTCGTCAAGCTGTTCCACGAAGACTCGCAAGTCACGACCGACCTCGGTCACCTCGGCCGCCAGAGCCAGCAGCCGAGCGGTGAAGTCCTCGAACGGCGCCCGACCGGTCAGCGCGTGAATGGCCACTGCGAGACTGTCAACCGCGGCTTGCCTGCCACTCTCGCGGCCGCCGATGTCACCCGTGTTGTCGGTGAGAGCCTCGAGCGCCAGATGGCCGGCCTCTCGATGGGCGCCGGCGTCGGCAAGAGCGTCCTCCTCGGTCGTCAGGCGCTCGTCCTCGCAGGCGTCGATGATTCCCGCGCTTGCCAGTTCACTGACCTGGAAGCGCAGCAGATCGACCTCGCGCGCTCGTGCTCGTTGATCGCCGCCCAGAGCTGCCAGCGACGCGTCGATCTCGGTCAGCCGTGCCCGGGCTGCGCGCAGTGGCGCCAGGTCGGTCGAGCAAAAGCGATCGAGGGCCTCGCGCTGCGCGGCAACGGAAAGCAGACTCTGGTGAGCGTGTTGTCCATGCAGATCGACGGTACGCGCGCCCAACTCGGCCAACGTCGTCGCTGTCGCCAACCGACCGTTCACATAGGCGCGCGATCTGCCATCGGTTGGGATCACGCGAGCGACGATGTACTCCTCGTCACCCACGACGAACCGGCCTTCGACCCGGGCCTCGGTCGCGCCAGATCGCACGACCGATGGGTCGGCGCGACCGCCGACCAACAGGTTGATGGCTTCGACCAGCATCGTCTTGCCCGCACCAGTCTCGCCGGTGAACGCCGTCAACCCCGGCCGCAGCACCAGATCGAGCGCCTCGATGACACCCATCGATTCGATGTGCAATTCGTGGAGCATTCAGCGGTCCGACAGCCCGAACTTCGTCTTCAGGATCTGATGGAAGCGCCGCTCACCAAACCGAACGAACCGGGCCACCGATGTCGAGGCGCGAACGACCACGGTGTCACCTTCGGTGAGCGTGGCGGCCTTCTGTCCGTCGATCGACAGCGTTGCGGCGCGGTGGCCGATGACTTCGATCTCGACCTCTTCATCGGGGTCGAGCACCAGTGACCGGTCGAAGAGCATGTGCGGAGAGACGGGCGTCAGCAGCAGCGCACGGTGCTTCGGCGAGACGACGGGACCGCGAGCAGACAGCGAGTACGCGGTCGAACCCGTCGGTGTGGCGATGATCAAACCGTCGGCGGCGTAGGAGGTGAAAGTCGCACCGTCGATTCGCACAACCAGCCGAACGGTGTGTCCGGCCTCCTGCTTCTCGACGACTGCCTCGTTGAGCGCGGTCCAGCTCTCGACATCGTCGATGCCGGCGACGCCCGATCGGCGAAGCGATGCATCGAGCATCATCCGTTCCTCGATCCGCCACTCGCCTTTTTCCGATCCTGCGGCCCATCGCTCCAAGGCGGTGGTCAACGCAGGTGGCTCGACTTCAGTGAGGTAGCCGAGCAGTCCCACGTTGACGCCGATGATCGGTACGCCGGCGCCACCGAGCATCTTGACCGCGCGCAACATCGTTCCGTCACCACCGAGGCACAACGCCAGACCCGCTGATTCAGGTTTGCGTTCACTGACCAGATCGAGCAACTCCAGCGGCTCGGCATCCTCGGGTGTCATCCAGGCCATGTGACCGTGTTCGGCCAACCAGGTCGTCGCCAATCTCGCAAGGGCCGCGGCCTCGATCCTGTCATGGTGGGCCACCACCAACACATCGGTCATGCCGCAGATCCTGACCGACTGAGGCGGGCATGCACAAGGAACTCGCGGTTGCCCTGCGCGCCGGTGAGCGGCGAGTCGATCCACCCCAGCACGTCGCAACGGTGCGCGACAAGAGCCGCTGACACCTCGTCGCAGACGCGCTGGTGAACAGCGGGATCGCGAATGACGCCGCTTCCCCGGTCGACCTCTGCTCTACCGGCCTCGAATTGCGGCTTGACGAGCAGCACGAACTCGGCGTGGGGCTGGCCGGCGCCAGTCAACGCCGGCAATGCACGGATGATCGAAATGAACGACAGGTCCGCGACGACGAGATCGACCGCGCCACCGATCGCGGCCGGCGTGGCGTTGCGCACGTGAAATCGTTCGAGCACGCTGACTCGTTGATCGTCGCGGATTCTCGGGTGAAGTTGGCCGTGACCAACGTCGAGGGCCACGACGTGATCAGCGCCGCGCTGCAGGAGGCAGTCGGTGAATCCACCGGTCGAGGCGCCTGCGTCGAGGACCCGCAATCCGGTGACGTCGATATGAAAGGCATCGAGTGCGGCATCGAGCTTGTCGCCGCCGCGGCTGACAAATCGTGCCGGCGGACCCTGCAGTACCACCGCGTCAGCCGGATCGACAAGCCTTGCCGACTTGTCAGCGATCGCGCCGTTGACCAGGACCAGCTTGGCTTCGATCGCGTGCGCGGCGTCAGTCCGACTGAGCACCAACCCGCGGCGCACCATGTCAGTATCCAACCGCTGGCGCCTCGCCACGAGTTACTGCTTTGCAGGCGCTTTCTTGGTGGCAGCTTTCTTGGTGGCAGCTTTCTTGGCCGGAGCCTTGCGGACGGCAACCTTGGCGACGCCAGATGGGCCCGTGGCCTTCTTCGCCGCTGCCTTCTTGGGCGCTGCCTTCTTCGCAGCCGACTTCGCTGCAGCACCAAAGTTGCCGGCGACATCTTCGACGCGAGCTTCTACGTCGTCGAGGCGCTGTGCGAACTTGCCGAGCTGCTTGGAGACTTCTGCCTGGATCAGGCTGAGCACGTGCTCACTGGTCGCCCGGCCACGCTCGACGAGTTGCTGAACAGTCTTCTCAGCATCCTTACGACGCAACTGGCCGGCCTTGACGAACTCGGCGACCATTTTTTCGGCATTCTTCTGCGACACTTCGCTGAACTGCATGCCGGTATCGAGCAAACGTTTGATGATTGGTGAACCTGTCATACCGACAGCCTACCCGTGGGTACACCCTCGTCGATCAGGACCTTTGCCACACCCGCGAGGTTCGCGGCGACGATGTCGGGCGTCGGGACCACGATGCTGCCGGGCGCAGTGACGCCCGATTCGACATGTGCGTAACGGCAACCGAGCGTCGCGGCCATGAGACCGTCAGTCTCGGGGCGATCTCCGATCATCACCGCCCTCTTTGCTGCCGATTCACCAATCGTCGCTCGCACCAACGCAGCCATCGGTTCGTGAGGCTTACCGGCCACCGTGGGTGCCACGCCCGAGGCAGTGACGATCGAGGCCAGGATCGCTCCCCCGCCCGGTATCGGTCCGTCGGGCGTCGGATAGGTCGCGTCGTCATTCGTGCCGATCAAGCGGGCCCCTGTGCGCACGGCGCGGCTGGTTTCCAGCATCTCGTCGTAGTCGAAGCTGCGATGGAAGCCGACGACCACCACGTCGACGCCGGCATCTGCATCGTCGACAACAACGGCACCTCGGCCGACGATCGCCTCTACAACGCCCTCGCCACCACACACCATGACTCGCTGGCCCGGCTCGATCAGCAAGGCGGCTGCGTTCGCAGAGGTCAGCACATCGCCGACGGCCGGAATGCCGATGGCGTCGAGTGATTGCTCCTGGGTCTCGACGCGTGCTGCGGAATTGTTGGTGACGAACAACACCCGGTGCCCGGCAGCCCGCAGGGCTGCTACTGCCTCGACCGAGCCGGGAATCGGTTGATGGGCCAGCCACACCACACCGTCGAGATCGCACAACACGACGCAAGGCGGTTCCATACCTGGCCATGTTGGCACGCCAGCTGCCAACCTGTAGAGGTGCCACGATTCGAACCGTTCGCCGCGCTGCGATACTCCACCGACGAGCCACTCGACGAGGTGACCGCACCACCATACGACGTGCTCTCGCCGGCCGGCATCGACTCGTTGCTGAGCCGTCACACCCACAACATCGTCGCCGTCGATGTTCCCCTCGATCGGGACGGCCCCAACCGGTATGTGCTGGCTGCGCGTCGCCTGGCGACTTGGCTGGAGGACGGGATTCTCGTTCGTGACGAGACGCCGTCACTGACGCTGTACCGCATGCATTTCACCGACGAGACCGGGCGGGTCAGGGAAACGGTCGGTGTGATCGGGGCGCTGGAAGTCGTCGACGATGGGGCCGAAGGGGTATTGCCACACGAGCGGACCACGCCGAAGGCCAAGACCGACCGGCTCGAACTGACCCGAGCCACGCATTGCAATCTGTCGCCCGTTTGGGGGCTGTCGTTGACCGCCGGATTGAGTGACCTGCTGCACGAGCCGGGCGCGCCCATTGGTCGCTGCATGGATGAGCACGGTGTCGAGCATCTGGTCGAGCGCGTTGTCGAGCCAGCCCGCATCGATGCGATCCGCTGTGCCGTCGGGGCAAACGCCGTGTTGATCGCCGATGGCCATCATCGGTACGCGATCAGTCGCTCGTATCGCGACGAAGTACGCCAGGCAACGGGACGTGCCGACACCGATGCCGAATTGACCATGGTGTACGTCGCCGAGCTCGTAGCCGAGCAGCTCAGCATCGACCCGATCCATCGCGTGTACCGCGGCGTCAGTGCCGACAGCCTGGCTGCCAGCCTGGCTGCGTACTGCCACCTCGACGAAGCCGGCACCGTGACCCAACGCTTCGTCGCCGAGGCGATCGATCGTGGCGCGATGTGCTTGGTACGTCCGGACGGCAGCGGCGTGTGGATGACACCCCGCGACGATGCATTTTCCGTTGTGCGAGCACTCGATGGCGCATACCTCGAGCACGCGCTCGCCGACCTACAGGGCGCTGATGGGACAGCGATCGACGTGAGCTACCAGCACGGCGTGCAGAACGTGATCGATCTGCTGCGCGTCGGCGACGCAGATGCAGCGGTTCTGATTCGCCCGACGAGTATCGACGAGATCCGCCGCACGGCGGTCGAGCGATTGCTGATGCCGCCGAAGTCGACGTTCTTCACGCCGAAACTGCGAACGGGTCTGGTGATTCGTCCGATGGACCTCTGACTACGCGACTGTGACGGAGGCGTCGAGGTAGACGTCTTGAATTGCGTGCAGCAACGCCGCCCCTTCGTCCATCGGCCTCTGAAACGACTTGCGGCCCGAGATCAGTCCTTGCCCGCCGGCCCGCTTGTTGATGACTGCGGTGCGTACGGCCGCGGCCAGATCGCCATCACCCTTGCTCTCGCCGCCGCTGTTGATCAGGCCAATACGGCCCATGTAGCAGTTGACCACCTGCCAGCGGGCGAGATCGATGGGATGATCCGTCGTCAGTTTGTCGTAGACCAACTGATTGGTCTTGCCGTAGGAGCTCGTACCGAGGCCGTTGAGAGCGTTGTAGCCGCCGTTGTTCTCCGGAAGCTTCTGCTTGATGATGTCGGCCTCGATCGTGACGCCGAGATGATTGGCCTGACCCGTGAGGTCGGCTGACATCTCGTAGTTGACGCCGTCAACCTTGAACGCGCTGTTGCGCGTGTAGCACCACAACACCGTGAACATGCCGAGGTCGTGCGCTTCCTTGAAGGCGGCCGATACTTCCTGGAGTTGCCGCGTGCTGTTGTCGGATCCGAAGTAGATCGTTGCACCGATACCGGAGGCGCCGAGGTCGAACGCCTGCCGAGCGGAACCGAACATGACCTGATCGGCCTTGTTGGGGTACGTCAGTAGCTCGTTGTGATTGACCTTGACGATGAACGGGATGCGATGCGCGTATTTGCGGCTGATGGCGCCAAGCACCCCGAACGTGGTCGCGACCGCGTTGCACCCGCCTTCGATGGCCAGCTCGACGATGTTCGCCGGATCGAAGTACAACGGATTCGGAGCGAACGACGACGCGGCCGAGTGCTCGATGCCTTGGTCAACCGGCAGGATCGACAGATAGCCGGTGTTTGCCAATCGGCCGTGACCGTAGAGCTGACCAAGGCTGCGCAGCACGGCAGGTGACCGGTCTGACATCGCCAGTGATCGATCCAGGAAATCCGGGCCGGCGAGCATCAACTGCTCGCGTGTTACACCCGCACAGACATGGTTCAACAGCATCTCGGCATCGGAGCCGAGCAGAGTGGACAGGTCCACGACACTCCTCGAGATTGATTCACGACCCGAAACGGGTCGGCACTCCCACGTCGCGTGGCGGCCCTCTGATCGTATCTGGCCGTGTTACGAAGCACCGAGAGCGTTGACGGCGTGGTCCAGCAGGCGTTGCGCCTGGCGCCGCTTGGTGACCTCACACGCCTCGATGGCGACAACCTCGGTTCGGCTCTGTGTACCCGATGGACCTCGATAGAAGCGCCGCTTCACTACGCCGCGCACCACCACGTCGGCTCCAGCTCCCCAGTCGGGGATGGTTGGCGGGTCGAACCAGGCGACAGGCACGTTGGCGGTGCCGGCATCGGTCGAGGTGGTCACCTCCAACGACAGCAGGCGGTTACCGGATGCCAATTCCCGAAGGACCGGATCGCTCGACAGGCGACCCTGTAGGAAGACAACGTTCATGATGGACGACCTCCGACACGCCGATCTCGGCGTCATGGATGAGTTGTTGTTCGGGGGAAGCCGTAGTTCCGACACTACCAAGGGGGTGTGAGACAGTCGCCGAGCGGCCTATCGCCCAAGACCACGCAACCGATCGACCACGTCGGCGAACTGGGGATCCACCTCGGCAATCATGCCGAACAAGCGGCGCGCCTTGATGATGTCGCCCGATCGATCGTGCAGATCACCGAGTACGTACCACTGGCGGAGATGGTGATCGCGAACCTTCTTCGGTACGTCGGCGCCGCGTTCCATCAACTTCAGCGCGCCCTTCAGATTTCCTTGATCGGCCAACGCGCCGGCCGCAACGATGCGACCCTCGGCCATCAGGGCGGGCTCCGGTGATCCCTCGCGCAACTCCAGCCACAACTGCTCGACCTGGTCGTAGCGCTTCAATGCGCGATAGCAGTCGGCGAGCACCGCGTGATGATTCAGCGTGCGGTCGAGTTGTCGAGCCACCTCCAACTCGGCGGCAGCCTTACGCCACTGGCCGGTGCGATACAACGCCAGGCCGGCGATCTCGTGACCGAAAGCCATCTCTGGAAGGTCGCGCAACACTGGTTGCACCATCCGCCGGGCGTCGTCGAAGCGACCACGATCGAGGGCGTCAGCAGCGGTGGTCAGGCGTTCCCGGTACTTTGCGGCACGCGCTGCCGGAGCGGCGCGCTCCAGATCCTCTGCCACTTCCGGGGCGAGGTCCGACGACTTGCGCCGGCGAGTCTGCTTCGCGTTGTCGTCGGTGACCGCCTCATCGGCAAGCCGGGGTTGCTGGGCGCGGGCCGTGGCCTTGCGGGCGGCGGATCGCAACGGACCGTCGTCGACCCACTGTTCGCGCTCCCACGGTGCAGGAGCGGCCTGTTGGCGAGGCTCGCGCAGACCACGGGTGGCCTTGACCTCGTCCGACCGAATCTGAGCAGCGGTTCTCGGTGGCGCGATGCGTCGCGGTGGCACCCGGTCGCGGCCGCCCGTTCGAGCACCTGCCCCATCGGGTCGGGATCCGCCTGGCCGGGGCCGGCGGGAGTCGTACCGCCGTGGGCGCTCGCCGTCTTCGACGCGCGCAGCTCGAGGGTCGCGCCGCGGCGGTCCGCTGCGCCGCCCGTCGTTGCCGTACCGGCGCGGCTCAGCGCGAGCGGCCGAACTGGGGCCGCCGTCACGACGCGCCCCCGACCGACCAGTCGTTGGTCGGCCGCTCGAATCACCGTCGCGACGAGGGCGATCCCCCTCGTCGTCACGGCGTGGCCGACTAGGGGTCGCAGGCCGAGGCCCGGATCGGCGTGCATCTGTGCTCGCGCTGCGCTCACCATCGGAACCTCTGCCACGCGCGACGCCTTGCGGGCCTCGACTGCCTGGCGCACCTCGACTGTCGCCTCGGGCTGGCCGTGCTGGCCGGCCCGCTCGCTGCGGACGTCCAGAACTGGCAGATGGGCGTCGGTCGTACGGCATAGGTATTCGAGCCTAGGTCCGTATCAACGCCCACGGTCCAAAAATGCAACGAACGCCCCCGAAGGGGCGTTCGTCATGTGAGAAATCCGGCGGCGTCCTACTCTCCCAGGGGGTCTACCCCCAAGTACCATCGGCGCTGGCAGTCTTAACTTCCGTGTTCGGGATGGGAACGGGTGTGACCCTGCCGCTATAGCCACCGAAATCTATTTGTCAAGGATG
>JANOJI010000624.1:0-2892 GCA_031408175.1 Ilumatobacteraceae bacterium | reverse complement strand
CTGCCGGGCTTCGAGGTGGCGGTCACCGATCTGATCTCCCAGGTTTCATGACGCCACACGAACATCCGCTGTTCGAGTTCGATCCATCACCCGAGGCGGTGATCAATCCGTCCATCCATCGACCGATGTTGGGTTTCCCTTCGCGTGCGGTGATGTGCTGGTTCGGCAACGTCGTCCGCGATCGTACGATCGATGTCGTGCCTGTTCACAACGTGCCGTTCGAGCACGGCGATCACGCGATCTGCATCATCGCCCACAAGGGATACGACGTCGCGTTGGTCAGCCCCGGTGTGGGCGCGCCGGCTGCGGTCACGTCGCTGGAGGTAGTGATCTCGCTCGGCGCCACGCAGATCATCGGCTGTGGCGGTGCGGGAATCGTTCGTCCCGGCTTCGACGTCGGCCATGTGATCGTGCCGATCGGAGCCGTCCGCGACGAGGGCACGAGCTATCACTACGCGCCTGCCGATGTCGCCGTGACGCCGCACCCACGAGCGTTGACCGCGATCGACGATGTGCTCAGTGAAGCCGGTGTGCCACACGATCGTGGCCTCACCTGGACGACCGACGCCTTCTTCCGCGAGACGCCCGCCAAAGTTGCCCGACGTCGCGAGCAAGGGTGTATCACTGTCGAGATGGAGGCTTCTGCCATGTTCGCGGCCGCCGCCTTCCGCGGTGTCGTCTACGGGCAGCTGCTGTACGCGGGCGACGACGTCAGCGCGGCCGAGTGGGACCACCGGCATTGGGAGGCGCAGACGTCGGCACGCGAGCGCCTGCTCGACCTGGCACTCGACGCCGTCATCCGCCTGTAGACGCGCTGCTGACTGGGGCTTCCTGGACGAGGAAGATCGTCGCCGGGCCCATGAGCTCGATGGTTTCGTCGTCGGCCAGGTAGTGACACTGACCGTGCTGCGAACCGCTGACCCACAGCAGTAGTTCCCGGCCGGCGGCGTGGTGCCGGCGCAGTTGGTCGCCGGCGAGTTCGAGGCGCGATACGACGAACGGCGTGTTCGGCGTGTCGTAGCGCCACCAGCCCGGCTCGGTCTCGACGGCTCGCACAACCGGATGCTCCAGGGGCTCGAAGTCGAGTACGTCGAGCAGTTCTTCGACATCGACGTGTTTGACGGTCATCCCACCGCGAACCACGTTGTCGCTGTTACCCATCACCTCGACGCCGAAACCTCGCAGGTAGGCGTGGAGATTTCCCGGTCCGAGGAACACGGCCTCGCCCGGCCCGAGCAGCACCCGATTGAGCAACAGCGTGACCGCCACTGATGGATCGCCGGGGTATGCATGGGCAAGTTCATTGACCAATTCGGCCTCCCTACGATCGTGCTTTCGGCAGGCGGCAATCGTCGACGTGACGTCGAACTCGTTGCGGTACATCGCGGTGACAGTCGTGGTCAGCTTCTCGTGTTGCAGAAAGACCGCCAAGTCGTGGGCATCGAGCTCGTGCAGCAGCGAAACGGTGTCGTCGACTGGCCGGAAGCCGCACAACGTGTCGAACGTCGTCAGTGCGCACAACATCTCCGGCTTGGCGAAGACGTCGCGATACGTGCGCGCCGGCGAGTCGCGCGCTATCCCGAGTATCTCCTCACGCTCGAACCCAGCGGCCGCCTGGAGACGATCTGGATGGGTCTGCAGCGAAAGGGGTTGTGCCGCCGCCATCAACTTGAGCAGGTACGGCAGCTCGCCTGACACTGATTGCAGCGGGGCACCGTCGTCGAGGGTCGACGGAGCGAGGGGATGCGTGCCCATCCACCACTCGGCCCATGGCCGCCCGTCGACGGGTTGGCCGACCATTTCGGGGATGGCCGACGTGTCTCCCCACGCGTAGTGCTGTGCCCGCCCGTGGACCGTCTGCATGCCTCGACACGCTACTGGCGCAACGGGCTACCGTTCCGTCGTCCCCTTCCAGATCCCACTCCAGATCCCCACTCCAGATCCCCACTCCAGACAACGAGGTGTGCCGTGCAGAACAAGATCCTGTTGACCGAAGACCAGATCCCCACGCAGTGGTACAACATCATTCCCGACCTGCCGTCGCCGCCACCTCCGCCTCTGCACCCCGGCACGATGCAGCCGGTCGGCCCCGACGACCTCGCTCCGTTGTTCCCGATGGCGCTGATCATGCAAGAGGTCAGCCAGGACAGCTACATCGACATCCCCGGCGGCGTGCTCGACGTCTACCGGCTGTGGAGACCGTCACCGCTGTTCCGCGCCCACCGCTTGGAGAAGGCACTCGATACCCCTGCCCGGATCTACTACAAGTACGAAGGTGTGAGTCCGGCTGGTTCGCACAAGCCCAACACCGCGGTACCGCAGGCCTACTACAACCATCAAGAAGGCATCACCAAGCTGACCACCGAGACAGGCGCCGGCCAGTGGGGCACGGCATTGGCCTTCGCCACCGCCCAGTACGGCATCGAGTGCGAGATCTGGCAGGTCGCGGCGTCGTATCGCGCCAAGCCGTACCGCAGGGTGATGATGGAGATCTACGGGGCAACGGTGCACTCGAGCCCGTCCGACATCACTGAGTACGGCCGGTCACTGCTGGCCAAGGACCCAGATCACCCCGGCAGCCTCGGCATCGCCATCTCCGAGGCCGTCGGCGCGGCCGTGGCCGATCCCAAGACCCGGTACTCGCTCGGCAGCGTGCTGAACCATGTGCTGATGCACCAGACGGTGATCGGTGAAGAGGCTCTGCTGCAACTTGCCATGGTGGGTGAGACGCCGGACCTTCTGGTCGGCTGCACCGGTGGCGGTTCGAACTTCGGAGGCTTGGCGTTCCCGTTCCTGCGCGAGAAGATGGCAGGGAGGATGAATCCGACCATTCGCTGCGTCGAGCCGGCGGCATGCCCGAGCCTGACGAAGGGCGAGTATCGGTACGACTTC
>JANOJI010000096.1:0-1831 GCA_031408175.1 Ilumatobacteraceae bacterium | reverse complement strand
GCGCCCGAGAGCGCCCAATCCTTCCGGTCGCCGCCCTTTGACGGTGACCGGCGCTCCGCAAGCCTGGCTCAGTCGGGCCTGCATGTCAGCCCGATGCGGCGCCAGCTTTGGCGAATCGCACACCACCGAGCAGTCGACATTGCCGACGGTCCAGCCGTCGGCGCGTACCAGTGTGCCTGCCTGGGCGAGCAGGACCAACGAGTCAACTCCCTTCCACTGCGGGTCGGTGTCGGGGAAATGCTCGCCGATGTCGCCGAGCCCGGCTGCACCCAACAGCGCATCGGCGACCGCGTGCGCCACGACGTCGGCATCACTGTGGCCGTGCAGGCCGGGCAACCCGGCGAAAACGACACCACCGAGCACCAATGGTCGGGAGGGATCGTCGCTGAAGCGATGGATGTCGAAACCCTGGCCGACTCGAACGTCGCTCATCGCCCCTCCTTCTCGGCAAGCTCGCGTGCCCACGCGAGATCCTCGCCGTGGGTGATCTTGCGATTGGTCTGTTCACCGACGACGACGACGACTCGCCCTCCGCCCTTCTCGACGAGGCCGGCGTCGTCGGTGGCCTCGCTGCCACTGGCGTGCGCGGCGCGCAGGATCGACGCCCGAAATGCCTGTGGTGTCTGCACGGCTACCAACGCGGCACGCGGCGGCGTGTCGACGACGACGTTGTCGGCATCGATCCGTTT
This sequence comes from Ilumatobacteraceae bacterium, assembly GCA_031408175.1. GTDB lineage: Bacteria > Actinomycetota > Acidimicrobiia > Acidimicrobiales > Ilumatobacteraceae > JAENVT01. Next base: position 1,142 of record JANOJI010000096.1, on the reverse strand, counting down.
GATCGTGTCGGTGACTGGAATAGCGGGTACGGCGGCGTCAGCCCCTTCGCTGACGGCGCGGATGACCGACGCGAACAACCGCGATGATGCGAACGGGCGCGCGGCATCGTGCACGCAGACAATTGTCGCTCCGGATGGGACTGCGGCCAGGCCGGCGCGTACCGACGCGCTGCGTGTCGCCCCGCCGGCAACGCCACCCTCGACAGCTACGTCGGCCGGCGGAACGACCACGACCACGCCATCACTGGCGTCGCGAGCGGTGTCGACAGCGTGATCGATGACCCGCCGCGAACCCACGCGTTCGTATTGTTTGGCACGACCGAGTCGTGACCCAGTGCCAGCGGCGACCACGATGGTCCAGACATTCTCTGCTGCGGGGAGCGCCACGACCGGCGAGGGTAGTACCGTTCGACGCACATGGCTCACGAAGACCTCCTCGCCCAGACTGAATTCTTCGCCGATGCGCCACCCGAGGTGCTGACGCCAATTGCCGCCGCCGGGCGCGAGCAACACCTGATCCGTGGCGACGTGTTGTTTCACGAAGGCGACATCGCCGACTCGTTGCACCTCGTGCTGCGCGGTCGGCTCGCCATCGCCATCGCCAACCCGATCGATCACCGCGAGACAGTCGTTGCCTTGATGGAGCCCGGCGACCTGCTGGGCGAGATGGCAATGCTCGACGGCGGTCCGCGGTCGGCCATGGCCAGAGCGCTCGAGCCGTCCGCGGTGCTGACCATCCCGTTCGAGCCGGTGATGGATGCCTTTCGCGGCGATCCCCGACTCTTGTGGGGTGTCACCCGCCTGCTCGCCCAGCGATTGCGCGTTGCCGACGAGGCCCTCGCCGACAGCGTGTTTCTCGACGTCACCGGCCGCACGGCCAAGCGCCTTCTCGAACTGTCGGAAGGCGTCGACGACTTCATCCTCCCCGTCACGCAAGAAGAACTGGCGGGCATGGTCGGCGCATCGCGGGAGCGCGTCAACAAAGCGATCGCCAGCTTCATCCGCCTCGGTTGGATCGACCAGCACGAGCGCAAATACACCATCTTGAAGCGCGACAGTCTCGACATCCGCGCTACACGCCCCACGCCCGAACGCAACCTCGGCTTTTACATTATCATCGCCACCATCCCCGCACTTCTGGC
>JANOJI010000620.1:0-4320 GCA_031408175.1 Ilumatobacteraceae bacterium | reverse complement strand
CTCCCAGTCTTGCAGTGTGCGCGCAGAGACGCCGAGCAGGTCGGCGAAGTCCTGTTGCGAGAGGCCGGTCTTGGCCCTGGCCTCCGCGGCGGCAGGCAGCTTGACCTTGGTGACACGCGCGGCCTTGCCGCGCCGCATCTGTTTGACCGACTGCAGCAAATCGGCTTGGAATTTCTCGAGTTCAGAGGGCATCTTGTACCGCCTTTCGAAGTTGAGCGATGAACGCTGTAGGCAAGTTGTCAAACTTCGCCTTCGTGTAGACGATGACACCGACGGTCCCGGAGGGCCGTGTGGCACCTCAATTGCGATCGAAGGAACGGCTCGGTTCGTGGTGGCCGGAGATGGAACAGTCACGGGAACCTACGACGTCGCCGGGTGTGGAGTCTCGGAACCGCACGCAGAGTTCACCGGCACTGCGACCGACGCGCAGTTCCTCTTCCCGGATCTCATCGTCTTCACCAATGGCGAGCCGATCACCAAACTGAGCCCGACCCACACGCAGGGCACGTTCACCAACCAACAGGGTCCAGCTGTGACCTGGGTAACGACGTGGGAGATGGTTTGCTCGTCGTGCCCGTAGGCCGGGCTCGCGAACGGGGCCGTTCGACTGGCGACCAGATCCAACGCGTCCTTGCCGAACTTCTCCGGGTGATTGCTCGGACGAGCCATGACCGGCTCCCTCGTACACGGTTTCCCGCGCAATCAGGTGTCCTAGTAACCGGGTCACGTTCACGCGGCGACTGCTACCGTCGCCGCTGTGAGAGACCCGGTTGACTCGACCGGCGCGTGCGTGTTCTGCGGGATCGTGGCGGGGACAATTCCGTGCGCGAAGGTGGCCGAGGATGCGACGACGTTCGCCTTCATGGATATCGATCCCGGCTCGGACGGCCACCTACTGGTAATCCCGAAGCGGCACAGCGCCGACCTTGTCGAGATCCCCGCCGACGACCTGGCTGCCACAATTCTGGCTGCCCAGCGGATCGCCAGAGTCGTGCTGTCCGAACTCGGCGCCGACGGCGTCAACTTGCTCAACTGCTGCGGTGCCGAAGCCTGGCAAACCGTCTTCCACTTCCACCTGCACGTGATCCCGCGCTATCGCGATAAGGACAAGGACCGGATGGAGCTGCCGTTCGAGCCCGGCATGCCGGCTGATGCTGATGCCATCGCCGAGCGCGCAAGGGTGCTCGCCGCCGCGCTCTAGACCTCGTGCGTTCGGCGTCGACACGAGCTTCGGGCGATGCCCGTTGCGTTGCGTCACACGCTCGTCGGTGCGTTCACCGGGCGCGGCCCCGATCGCGCCGGTGAGTTCCGCTTCGATCAGCTCCTGGAACGCCGCAGCAAGGATGTCGCGCAACGACGTCGACAACGTGGCGTCGGTGCCGGTCAGGCGCGCGGCAAGGTCAGATAGGGCAAACTCGTGTGTGGTCGCTGACTCCTACACCCACGTGATGGGACTCACTCGCGATCTCGTTCGTGACGCGACGACCTGGATCGAACTGGGTACCTATGAACCCGACGAGTTGGCAATTCGATTCCACCACAGAATGGTCGCCATCCATCCCTTTCCGAACGGCAACGGACGTCACGGCCGAATCGCTGCCGATTACCTCGTGACGTCACTCGGGCATCCGGCATTCACGTGGGGCTCGAGACTGGAGGTTGACACCGACGAGCTCCGAAGCCGATACATCGAAGCCTTGCATGATGCCGGCGATGGCGACATAAGCGGCCTGATCGAATTCGCGAGGAATTGAACGGGGACCGCTCAGCTCGCAGTATCACTCAGCGAGGCTTCGTAGAGATTGAACGAAACCAGCGCTTCAAATGGAGCGGACGACGGGATTCGAACCCGCGACCCTCACCTTGGCAACGTGAAGAGAACCGTCCGTCTGGTCCGTCTAGTGCCCTGACGTGGTGTTCTGTCCGTCTATTCGTCCGTCTGGTCCGTCCAGTCCGCCCAGACCGTATGCCGGTCTACCATCGCCCCCCAACGGACCGGCTGCTCACCAAGCAGCACATCGGTACGATGGCGTGATGGATCGCATCACCGTCAACCCGCGACAGATGGGTGGCGTGCCCTGCATCCGCGGGCTTCGCATCCCCGTCGCCACCGTTGTCGGGATGATCGCTGACGGCATGACACCCGACCAGATCGTCGCCGAACTTCCGCCATTGGAACTCGACGACGTTTTGGCCGCGTTGCGCTTCGCTGCCGATGCCGAGGCTGATCGCGAGATACCGCTACAACCCACCGCGTGAAGTCCTCGTCGACCAGAACCGCTCACCGCGACTTGCTCAACTGCTCCGCGAAGCCGGCCATGACGCTGTCCACACCCTGGAACGCAGACTCGAACACGCAGACGATGACGTACTCCTCGACGTGGCACGCGACGAACAGAGGATCGTCATCTCTGGCGATACAGACTTCGGAGCGCTCCTTGTGCTCGCACGACGGAAGTCACCCTCGGTCATCTTGTTCCGAAACCGCCACCACCGAACCGCAGAGCAACAGGTCGCGGTCCTTCTTGAACACCTCGACGACCTCGCCGACGACCTCACCGCCGGCGCCGTGGCCGTGATCACCGACGAACGCATCCGCGTCAGACGACTGCCACTGCTCAACAACGAATGATCGGCATCACGCACATTTCGATGACGGTTGCCGAGTGGATCGTATGAGACTGGTTGCACACTGATGTCGAGCGTCCTCGACCCGGGCGTTTGGTGGCACCCCGACCGGCCCGCCGAGTGAGCGGGATGGGGCACTCGAGTTTGGTCGTTGTGCCGGTGATACTGCGCGCGGAGTAAGGGCCGAAGTCGTGCGGCCACGATGTCCTCACCGACGGCGATACTGGCAGCGTTAAGGCGCGGCGCCTGGACGCATCGGAGGCGAGAAGCTCTCTCGGCCGGGGCATCGGACAGCGCCGGGCACGATCCCCAGTATTCAGTTCAGTCCTGTTTGTCTCGGGCGGCGATTACGACTTCGATGATGGTGTTGGCGACGACGTCGGGACGATCGTCGTGGATGTCGTGGCTGGTGTCGGGGACGACCTGATAGCTGGCGCCAGGGACGAGGGCGGTGACCTCGCGCTGCATCTCCTGCCACATGGGTTCGTAGAGTTCGGCCAGCTGGGGTGGGATCTCTTCGAGGGGCAGGCCGTGGACGAGCACGGCCATGGGTACGGCCGCTGCAGCGTTTCGCGCCGTGCTCGACGCGTACGCACTGATCTCCCACAACCGACCCCCTCCGAACTCGCCGAACTTCTGCATCGCGGAGATCACGTCGCTCACGCACATCAGCACCTGCACGCGTTCGTACGCGACCTGATCACTCAGGCCGCACAAGAGGGCAGCGTCAGAACCGACACCTCCACCGATGAACTCGCGACCTTCTGCATCCGCGCCATCACCGCCGCGGGGTGACTTGACGACCAAGACCGCCATCCGCCGGCTCGTCACCTTGATCCTCAGCGCGCTGGAACCGTAGACACGCCAACGTTGCTGCGCCCACGGGCGGACTCGACAGGATGGCTCGCGCCGTGTCCTGTAGCATCGCACGGGTATGCGCAAGGTTGCTCTCGTCATCGTTGCACTGCTGGGCCTCGTGGCTCTGCCGATGCAGGCGCCGATGAGCGAAATGACCGGGATGACCGAAGTCGGCCGCGCGGCTGATACGGCTTGTCGCTCCGTCGATTGCCCGTCGATGCCGCTGCCAGCGAGCTGCGTGACGGTGTGCATCGCTGTCGTGGCACTCCTCGGCGGCGTTGCGGTTACCAGGCGTTCCCTGGTTTCGAGTCGAGTTCGTGTCGCATCGTCGGTGTTTGTCGATCAGCTGGCCGGCTCATCTATCTTTCGACCTCCTCGTCTGATCTGAACGCGCTCGCGCGCGATTTGTGTCGGATCGGAAATCGAGTCATGAGGACTCGTTCAAGTCGAGGAGAAACAGATGTCCTTTCTTGTGTCCCTGCTCCCAGTAGCAGGTTGTGGGTTGATGATGTGGTTCTGCATGCGCGGGATGCGCCGCGGTAGGTGCAGTACGTCGGAGACCACGCCAACGGTAGAGGTCGAGGAGTTGAGAGCCGAGGTGGCTCGCCTGCGTTCGCAGTTGAACGCGGAGCCGGATGCCTTGGTTGAGCGGTCGCTCGATCGTTGACCCGGCGCGCGCCAGGTGGGAGCAGGTCAACGCGATCTATCCCACCCGGCTCCGCCTTCCCTTTCAGGGCGTGACGCGGTGTCGCGCCTCCAGCTTTTGAGGAGTCGAATTGATGTACGTATCGGCACAAATTGCACCGGCCGCGGGATGCGCGTTGATCATGGTGG
>JANOJI010000584.1:0-1705 GCA_031408175.1 Ilumatobacteraceae bacterium | reverse complement strand
CCCGGTCCTCGCGCAACGGATCCTCGACAACCCAGGGGCCTTCTACGTCAACGTGCACACCACCGACTTCCAGGCTGGGGCGATCCGCGGCCAGTTGAGTGAAGGTCCACCGCCGGCCGGAGAGGCACACCTGCTGCCGGTGCCGCTGCGTGCGTACGACTCCCGCGACAACGCAGGCGCCAAGATCGCCCCGCTCGAAACTCGCACGATCAGTCTGGCAACCGGCAAGAACGAACTCGGCGCCAGTGCAATCGCGGTGCCACCCGGAGCCACTGCCGCCCTCGTGACGCTGACCGTGACCGAAACGGTCGGGGTCGGCGGCTTCTTGAAGATGTACAGCGCTGCGCTGACCGCTGCCCCGGCAACGAGCAGCATCAACTGGGCCGGCGCCAACCAGAACCTCGCGGTCAGCACTCAGGTCGCGGTCAGCGAGGCATTGCAGGTGAAGGTCACCGGTGGGGCCAACGCGACGCACTTCGTGATCGACGTCGTCGGCTACCTGTACTGACATATCTCCAACGCGTGTCTGCGCTGGCGTTGGGAGAGCGGTCGCTAGGGTGAACGGCGGTGCCTGCCGTGACGTTCCTCCTCATCGTGGCCGCGGCGTTGTGCACGTTTGTGATCGCTGCCGTGGTGGTTGGCCGCGAGGCCCGCAGACTTGATTCGGTCGCGCCGCGCTCGGTCTACATCGTCGACGAGGCGGTCGAGTTCGTGGCCGAGTACCTGCCGGTCGAGACCCAGTCGCGGCTGACGCCCGACGAGTTGGAGCAGCTACTGACCTTCCACATGCGGTGGCTGCACACCAAGGGTCTGCAACCGTCGAACGTGATCGACCGGCGGCAAGACATCGCCACGCCGGTGGTCGTCAGCGAGGACACGCTGACCGGCTTCTTGTTGGGTGAAGCCGAGCGCAATGGCATCGTGATCCTCGACGATGTCGACGCGGTCAACGTTGTCGACGCGCATCATGCGTACTTCGAGGCGATCGGTGCTGTCGGCCCGCAAGCCACCGATCCCGACGTCTCGTAGGCGCATCGCTAGATCATCATGTTGAGGTTGTCGACGACTCGCTGGCCCAGCACCTGATCACCGGCCAGTTCGATGCGATCGGCGATGGCCGCTGCGGTGCATCGGCCCGTGGCCAGCACCACGAAGGCTTCGACGTCGAGCGTGATGGTTGCCAGTGGCTCGGACGTTGCCGCGGCGACCACGGCCGCCCGTCCATCGGTGACCTCGCACACGACGTGACGGTTGACGTCACCGGCGATGTCGACGACGACTGCGCCGCCCTCCGGTGTCGCTGCTCGCTTGCCGACCACGATGGGAATCGTGCGCAGCAGCCGATCGACGGTGTGCTCAGCGGCGGAGCCGGCGAGGTGGCCGGGTTTGCCGACGGCGCGGCGCATGTCTTGCTCGTGGATCCAGCAGTCGAGCACACGGATGTGCAAGAAGTCGGCCATGGTCCCGGGTCCGGTCGGGGTGGTCATTGCCTTGGCGAAGTAGTCGTCGTCGGCGGTGCGCAGCGTAGAGAGCCGAAGCTCGACGAGGTCGTTCCATTCGGCCAAGACCTCGGTGCCCGAACGGCTGCGGCGAGCCTCGACTTCGGCCTCGTTGGATTGTCCGATCGGGTTCTTGACATGCTCGCCCATCTGCGCTGGTGCGACAGCGGCGGGCAGTCCCTGCAGCATCCGCTCGGTGCCGATCA
>JANOJI010000123.1:0-8271 GCA_031408175.1 Ilumatobacteraceae bacterium | reverse complement strand
GTCCGGCAAGTCGTCCAATCGCAGGACGAGGTCTACGAGCGGCGGGTGTTGCAGGCCCGCGCCTGTCGCACGATGCTGTTCAGCCACGACGGAGTCCTGAGGCTGAACTCGCTCCGTCTCGGCCAGCGCCTGGCAATCACGGCCTCGGCGGTCCGACCCGTGTCGGGGATACGACGCGCCGGGTTCATCGCGGTTGTCGTTGCCTCGCTCCTGACCGGCTCCCTGCCGCTCCGTCCGAGCCTCGTGGTCTTCGCCGCCTTCTGGGCCCCGGGATGGACGCTCACCGCCCTTGGCCTCGGCCTGATGAGCGGGTGGACGTTGCGTCCGGGCGACCGCACCCGCTGGTCGCTGCGCAACCTGGGCGCATCGTGGCAGGGCCTACGGCACCCGCTTGCGTTCGACCAACGCCGCGCCCCGATCATGACACCTCATGCGCTGCAGCACGGCGGGGCGCTGGTGGCGTCGGTGGTCGTCCTCAGCTCGGTGATGATGCTGCGCGGGTTGAGCGAGCAGGTCACCCACGCTCTGGGGCCCATGCGCTACCACTGGCTCGTCGGGCTCGTGGCAGTCGCGCTGTGGTCGCTGGCCATGTCGCTCGACGTGCTGCGCATGTTCGGCAAACGCAACCAACTGCGCCGCGCCGCCCGCGTGGTTGCCTCGATCCCGGCCGAAGTCAACAACAGTCCCGTCGCTGTGTTCGACATCACCGCACTCGGTGCAGGCTTCGAAACCAACCAAGAGCTCACCGCCAAGCAGCAACTGACCCTGGACGCGACGATCGCCACCTCGCGCGGCTGCGAAAACGTGACGTTGCCAATCATCGTCCGCAATGTCCGCAATGTCTCAGAGGGCCGGTGGCGGGTTGGGGTCGAGTTCGCCGACGCCGTCCCCCAAGCCATCACTCCGCTCGTCGAATACTGCATGGTCGGCCCCGCCAGACAGCGGTTGGGACGACCAACCCGCACTACGATCAGTGACGCCTCATCCGTCGAGGACATCACCCATCCGGTGATGGACGGACGCCGGGTGGCGCTGAGGTTGACGTCGCTGATGGCCGTGGGCGGAGCGATTGCCAGTGCCCAACCCGGCGGCGGCACCTTGATCACCACCGTGATCTCGGTGGTGTCGGTGCTGATTGCAGCCGGGGTTCTCGCCGGCTCGGCTCGACCGCGCCGCGCGCCGTGGACCGCCGATCAATCAACGTCGTCGCCGTCACCCGACTTGGCGATCAGGTAACCAATTGCTCGTTCCGCCTTTGGATATCGGTAGACCAACCGCCAGAAGTCGTCGTCGTGGCCGAGGACTTCAAGGTGTGCCAACTCGTGGACGATCACATAGTCGATGACCCAGTCAGGAAATGGCGCCAACCGCGTCGAGATGCGGATCGTGCGCTGGGATGGGGTGCACGATCCCCATCTCGACGTCATGTCGTCCGCCCAGCGAATGCTGTCGGGGCGTGGCAGATCGTGCCGACGCGCCAGCGCCGTGGCACGTTCGTCGAGGCGTAATCGATCCGCCGACATCTTGCGCAGGAACCGACCACTCATCTCGCGAACCCAGTGCGCTTCCTCCGCTTTGCTCATCCACGACGGCAAGGCGATTCGCAGCACCCCACCTACGAGTTGGGCACCGACAGTCTTTCGGCGCTTGGCCGAACGCCTGACCTCAACCACGAATGGCTCCATTTCCACCTGCACCGCCGACCCGGCGACCGACTCGTCGTCAGGACCGAGGCCGGGCAGGTGCAACGTGTCGCTCACGGTCACGGACGGTATCGCCCGGTACGCTGACGCAATGGCGACATTGCGAATGTTCGCGTCGGCTCGCGAGGCCGCCGGTACTGGCCGGGCCGAGTTCGCCGGCGCGACCGTGGGCGAGGTGTTGGCCGCTGCCATCACATCGTTCGGCGATGGCTTTGCTCGTGTGCTGCCATCGTGCAGAGTATGGGTCAACGGCGAAGCCGCGGATGCCACCGACCCCGTTGGCGCCGGAGACGAGGTGGCGGTTCTGCCACCCGTAAGTGGAGGATGTTGATGGCTGAGATCGTGGATCCCCGACAGCTCTCGCTGGTCGAGCTCCGTGCTCTGCGCGGCAAGCTGCAAAACGACGACGACGCTGTCTCGTACGTTCGCCGGCTGGCCCAGGCGCGGCTCGATCTCGTACAGGCCGAGAAACGCCGGCGCATCGACGGCGGATCCGAGAGCCTGTCCGATGAACTGCCGTCGATCTTGTCGGCGCACCTCACCGGCGGAGCGCCGCGGCCACCGCGCCCAGCAGAAGACTTCAGCAGCCATCCGCTGGCAGAGCAGTTCGATGCGTTGCTCGATCGCGCCGGCGACAGTGACCTGTCGTCGTTCAGTTCTGAGGACCTCATCAAATACGCCGACGCTCTTCACGAGTTCGAGCAGGCACGCTCACAGGAGCGTCGCGAACTGTTCACTCGTATCGACGAGCTCAGCGCCGAACTCGTACGTCGCTATCGCAACGGCGAAGCGCACATCGACGGCCTACTCGCCGCCGACGACTGAGCAGGCCGTCTCGTGCCATCGATGCGCGATGACATCGACAAGCGACTGGCCGACGTCGGTGAGCTGATCAAGTCGCAGCGCGAAGTGGCCAGCATGAGCGTGCGCCGCCTGGCCGAACTCGCCGGGGTCAGCAATCCGTATCTATCGCAGATCGAGCGTGGGCTGCGCAAGCCGTCGGCCGAGATCCTGCAGCAGATCGCCAAGGCGCTGCAGATCAGCGCCGAGTCGCTGTACGAGCGGGCGGGCTTCCTGTCGCCCACCGACAGGCCCCGAGTCGGCGTTCGAGAGGCCATCGCCGCCGACAAGCAACTCAGTGCCGAGCAACGCCAGGCCCTGCTCAACGTGTACGAAAGCTTCGTCGCCACCAAGACGTGAGCTGTCCGGCCACTTCACTGGAATGTTGATCGATTCGATAGCGTTTCAATTCTCCGTGCAACGCGTCGCCGTACTCTCTCTCCACACGTCGCCCCTGGCCCAGCCGGGCTCGGGCGACAGTGGCGGTATGAACGTGTACGTGCGCGAGCTGGTGTCGGCTCTCGCCCAGGCCGGTGTCGAGTGCACGACGTACACACGGGCGTCGCGACCAGGTTTGCCCGAGGTCGTGCAAGTCGAGCCAGGGCATCGTGTGGTGCACGTCCCCGCCGGCGCCTATGACTTGGCCAAAGAGCAGCTCCCCTCAGTGCTCGCCGAGTTCGGAGATGCAGTGATCGACCACATCAAGAACGACTCACCGGCCGATGTGTTGCACGCCAACTACTGGCTCAGCGGTCTCGTCGGCCATCGCATCAAGCACGAACTCGACCTTCCGTTCGTCAGTACGTTCCACACCCTCGCCAAGGTGAAGGCCGAAGGTGGCGACCTCGAGCCGGAATGGCGTGAACGGGCCGAGGCCGAGATCATCGGATGCGCTGATGCAATCTGCGTCAGTTGCAGCGAGGAGGAACGTCAGTTTCTGCGGCTGTACGGCCAGCCTGCCGGCAAGATCGAGATCATCGCGCCCGGCGTCGAGCACGCGTTCTTCGCTCCGGGCGATCGAAGTGGAGCCCGCAAAGCTCTCGATCTGCCGGCCGATAGTCCCGTGCTGCTGTTCGTCGGTCGCATTCAGCCGCTGAAGGGCCCCGATGTCGCCGTGCGAGCCCTCGCCGCGCTGCGGCGTTCCGACGCGCTGCTGCTGATCGTCGGCGGTGCCAGCGGTTCGGAGGGCGACCAGGAGATGCAACTCCTGCAGACCCTGATGACCGAGCTCGGCGTCGAGGATCAGGTGCGATTCATCGAGCCGCAGCCGCACCACATTCTCAGTACGTACTACCGCGCCGCCGACGCAGTGGTCGTGCCGAGCCGCAGCGAAAGCTTTGGACTCGTGGCCCTCGAGGCCTCGGCATGCGGTGTCCCGGTAGTCGCCAGCGGCGTGGGCGGGCTACTGACGTTGGTCGACCATGGCTCGACCGGCTTCTTGGTGCCGGATCGCGACCCACAGCTGTATGCCCAGTACATCGGCGAGATCCTCGACAATCCTGATGACGCCGCACTGATGGGTCAACGCGGGGCGGTCAGGGCGCGCCAGTACACCTGGGGCTTCGCAGCGGCGCGACTGCGTCGCGTGTACACCGACCTCACCGTGCGCGAGTTGGTGGCCTGCGCGTGAGCGATGTGTACGACGACACCACGGTGTCGGCGCTCGCACTGCAGATCGACGGGTGGCTCGCCCAACTCGCCGCGGCCAACCCCGCGGTTGAGGCGGTCGATCACGCAGACGACGACGATCATCGTTGGTATGTGCGACTGCGTGGCGACGAGAAGGAGCACATCACGGTGTGGCTCACGCTCGGTCAGCGCACGCTGCGCTACGAGGCATACGTCATGCCTGCTCCGCAGGAGAACATCGCCCAGGTGTACGAGTTGGCGTTACGCCGCAACGAGAAACTGGTCGGCGTGCACTTCGCCATCGGAGTGGAGGACGCGTTGTTTCTGCGCGGCGAACTGCCGCTCGCCGCAGTATGCGCCGACGAGGTCGACCGCGTCGTCGGTTCGATCTACGCGTACGCAGAGCAATGCTTCCCGGCCATGATCCGACTGGGGTTTGCCAGCCACTTCACCGCGTGATCGTTGGCGGATGGTTTCCGGTCCGGCGAGCTCGGCATGCATCCATGTGTATGCCGGGCGGATGGTGCTCTTCGGGGAATGTCGCAGCGCCATCCGTTTCGGCGCCATGTGATTAGCCTGCGACCGTGACGAACAACCGGACCAACTACCGATTGGCCGTGATCGGCGGGGGCAACATGGGAGCGGCGCTGGTCGGTGGGCTGCTCACGGGGGGCTGGGCGGCAGCCGAACTCGCAGTGGTCGAAGTCGCGTCAGCGCGACGCGACACGTTGAGCACGATGTTCCCCGCGATGTCCGTGACCGAGACGGTGCCTGCTTGCGATGCTGCGCTCATTGCCGTGAAGCCGTACGACGCTGCATCCGCAGCACAGGCAGCGGTGAAGGCCGGCGCACGCCGCGTCCTGTCGATCGCAGCCGGCGTCTCCATCGACACGTTGCAGACCGCGTGCGGTGACGGGGTCGTTGTCATTCGTTCGATTCCCAACACACCGGCACTGCTCGGCAAGGGAGCAGCGGCGATGTGTGGCGGACCGTTTGCCACCGACAGCGACCTCGATTGGGCGGAGGGAATTCTCGGTGTGGTCGGCACCGTGCAGCGTGTTCCTGAGCCGCTGCTCGATGCGGTCACGGGATTGGCAGGCAGCGGACCCGCGTATCTGTTCCTGGTCGCCGAGGCCTTGACCGACGCCGGCGTGTTGGCGGGCCTGACCCGCCCCGTCGCCGATGCACTCGTTCGCCAACTGTTCGTCGGATCTGCGGCCATGCTGGCCGAGTACGGCGACCCGGTCGCGTTGCGTGCCATGGTCACCTCGCCCGGAGGTACCACCGCTGCCGGTCTTCGGGTGCTCGAGGAGCACGGCACGCGATCAGCGCTGCTCGAAGCGGTGCTCGCGGCGACGGAGCGCAGTCGAGAACTCGGCAACCCGCACTGATCGCCGTCGAGCGATCTCACGAAGAGCGCTCGCCATCTCACCCAACTCCAAAATTTCTTGGTGTGACTCTTTTCTCAGTGGTCCGCGTGTGTCTAACCTTTCGTCCAGGTCAAACGACCGCCGCGTGATTCACACACGGAGTCGCATCCGCAAGGATGCGCCGACAGGGCTGGTGCCATCGGGGGGTTGGCATCGGCCCTTGTCGATTTTTCGCCCCCGGTCGAATACGTCGGGTCCTGAACCCCATGGCTAGGTTGTCGCCAATGGGCCGCCGCTACGACACCGTCTCGCTGCTGACCGACTATGGCCTGGTCGACGAGTTCGTCGGCGTGGTCAAGGCTGTGATCCGCGACATCGCCCCGCATGCCCAGACGATCGACCTGACCCATCAGATCGCGCCGTTCGACGTGCGCGCCGGCAGCCTTGCTCTGGCCCGCTGCATCTCCTACATCCCGAGCGGAGTCATCCTCGCCGTGGTCGACCCGGGCGTCGGGGGCAACCGCAAAGCGATCGCCATCGAGGTCGCCGATGGAGAAGCGGTGATGGTCGGACCTGACAACGGTCTGCTGGCGCCCGCTGTGGCCATGGCCGGCGGCGCCGGCCGGGCAGCGGTGTTGACCAACGCCGAATTCCACCTGCCGGCGCACGGGGCCACTTTTGCCGGTCGCGACATCTTCGCGCCCGTCGCTGCCCACCTGTGCAACGGAGTCGACCTTGCCGAACTCGGCGACCTGATCGATGCCGACGAGCTGCTGCCCGGCATGGTGCCGTTGCCGCGCCAGGAACCCGAGGGTCTGGTCGGCGAGGTGTTGTGGGTCGACCACTTCGGCAACTGCCAGCTCAACATCGGCCCAGAGGAAATCGCCGAGTGGGGCGCTCAGGTACAGGTCAGTTTCGGCGAATCGCAACGTGTTGCCACCCGGCAACACACCTTTGCCGATGTCGGCACCGGCGCCGTCGGGCTCGTTGTCGACAGTTGCGGCATGCTGGCGCTCGTGCTCGACCAGCGCTCGGCCGCGATGGACCTCGGCATCGGAGCGGGCGACCAGATCACGCTGGCGCCGTTGACCGGCGTCCCGGCAACTGGCACAACGAGCCCAGTCACGTTGCGCGCCCGGTAAATTGGCCCTATGCGCCCGGCGACCACACTGACGTTGGCCCTCCTGCTGATCCTGATCCTGACAGCCGGTGTCATCTCGCTGCTGCGCCTGTGATGGAGGTGAACACCGCGGTGAATCTCGCTCACATCATCGGCGGGCACGCGCCCGACCATGTCGCAATTGTCAGTCGCGGCATCGAGACCACCTACGGCCAACTCCGCGACCAGGTGGCCAGGGTGCGCGGCGGATTGGCGAAACTGGGCGTCGTCAGGGGAGATCGCGTCGCACTGCTGTGCGGCAACGGGCTCTACTTCGTCGAGACCTATCTCGCCGTGCTCGGGCTTGGCGCTGTCGTCGTTCCCCTGAACCCGCAGAGCCCGTCACCCGAGATCGAACACCAGATTGCGACTGTCGGAGCCAGTGTCGTGTTGGTCGAACCAGCGGCTGCGAGCGCCTGGAACGGGGTCGACCTCGGCGCTGTGCCATCGGTGCGTCACGTCATTCCAACTGAACCCGGCGGTCTCGATTCCGACGTGAGCTTCGCCGATCTCATCGCGGCCGAACCGCTCGACGCGATCGAGGTCGAACCCGACACGCTGGCCGCGTTGATGTTCACCAGCGGCACCGCCGGATCCCCCCGCGCGGCGATGCTCAGTCACGGCAATCTGTTGGCCAACATCGACCAAGGTCGGTCGGCCGTGGTGCAGATCGGTACGGACGACATTGTCTACGGCGTACTGCCGATGTTTCACATCTTCGGCCTCAACGTGGTGCTCGGGCTCAGCTTGGCCAATGGTGCCACCATCGTGCTGATCCAGCGCTTCGATCCATCGACCGCCCTCGACACGATCCGTGAACGCCGGGTCACGGTCATACCCGGGGCCCCGCCGCTGTGGCTGACGTTCAGTCATTGCGACGACGCCCCGGCCGACAGTTTCGCCACCGTGCGTCTGGCGCTCACCGGCGCGGCCAAGATGCCCGAGGAGGCGATCCGCCGCTTGCAGCAGCGCTTTGGAGTCGATCTCGCCGAGGGGTACGGGCTCACCGAGGCATCGCCGGTGGTCACCAGTTCTGCCGGTCTGCCGATGAAGATCGGTTCGGTGGGCAAGGTGCTGAACGGCATCTCGGTCAGGATCGTCGACGAGTCCGGCGACGACGTGCTGCAAGGCGACTCGGGAGAAATCTGGGTGAAGGGGCCCAACGTGTTTCAGGGCTACCTCGACGATGCCGAGCAGACTGCGCGGGTGCTGACGCCCGACGGCTGGTTGCGAACCGGTGACATCGCGGTGACCGACGACGACGGATATCTCTACCTCGTCGACCGCGCCAAGGACCTGATCATCGTCAGCGGTTTCAACGTGTATCCGGCCGAGGTCGAAGACGTGATCGCCGAGCATCCGGCTGTCACTGAAGTCGGCGTGGTCGGCGTACCACATCCGCACACCGGTGAAGCCGTCAAAGCGTGGGTTGTTGTGCGAGATGGCATGACTGTCGACGAGGACACCCTGATCTCGTGGTGCAACGATCGCCTGGCCCGCTACAAGAGCCCGGCGAAAATTCTGTTCGTCGACCAACTGCCGCGCAGCGTCAGCGGCAAGTTGCTACGCC
>JANOJI010000569.1:0-4482 GCA_031408175.1 Ilumatobacteraceae bacterium | reverse complement strand
GCGACCGATCGCAGCATTGGGCCGATGATTCTCACGGTCTTCCAGCGAACCCGGTCGAGCCTCGACGAGCACCACTCGAGCGCTGTGGCCTCGACGACAATGGCCCGAACAACATGCGGATGGCGCCGCGCCAACAGCATGGCGACCGGCCCGCCCATGGAGTACCCGACGGCGATCACCGGCGCGACTCCAAGCAACTCGAGCAAGGCTGCGGCGTCGTCGGCAACATCCTCCAATTCGAAATGTTGCTCGGAGCGCATCCCGCGGCCGTGACCACGGTGATCGATGGTGATGAACGAACAACGGGCAGCGAGCGCTTCATAGGCCGAGAAGAACTGCAGGTCCCCACTTGCGGTCCATCCATGCAACAGGAGTGCGATCGGTGCGTCGGGATCGGCATGCCGGTGGAAACGGTAGAACAGCTCGCCGCGACCTGGCGCGACGAGCGTGTGACCCTCCGGCAGCCAAGGGATCAAGGAGATGGTCGGGGCGTCGCTCACACAAGAAACGGTATCGTCACGCCCGGCTACCAGGCCGACGATCGCGCAACACCGGTGAACTCTTGCAAGCGCACGCCCAGCGCAACGGCGCGCCGAAGTAGCGCCCCGGGGTCGAGCGCCGGTGCGCCGACGAGGTGGACGCCGGGTTCCACGGTGCCGGCGAGGCAGGCTTCGACACACGCCGTGGCGACGACGGCGGCCAGATCACTCGTTGGGCCCGAGGCACCGGCGATGACCGTCACCCGTCCGCCGTCGGCTGCTGCACCGCGCACTTCGACGCGTACGGCACCGATGTCACCCGCGGCGTGCGGAGGAGTCAACATCGGCAGCCTCGCGGTCAGGCGGTCACGCCGCGTCCCAGAGACCCGGGCACTGATCCGCGACACCGTCGGGAAGATTCGCTGCAGTAGGAACGGGTCGGGCAGCGCGGCGCGATAACAGTCCCGTGCCCCGATCGGCTCAGGGAACCAGTCGAGCTCGCGCCCGCTTCCCCCCGGTCGCTCGATCCAGACACCGTCGTGCCACCCGATTGCCGTCTCGCCGAGCGCATCGTGGTGCTGAGCGGCGCAGGCAGGACCGGCAGTGCCATGGGTGGCGACATGGATCTCTTCGGCAACATGCAATTGCCGCCAGAGGTGATCGGCGAGGAGGCCCGACAAGCCAGGACTCATGGCCGCGCCGACGATCATCACGGCACCGCTGCGACGAGCGCGTTCGTCGAGCTCGACGAGCGCGCGCACATCGGCGATGTCGGCGCTCATCGACACCACCGACACCCCGGCGACGAGGTACTCCGCTGCCAATTGGGCATGTGGGTGAGGATGCGACAGAGCAACGACATCAGTGACAGCCAGATCTGCGGCATGACCAACCGCCACGGCACCCCGCTGTACACCCGACACCATCGGATCGAAGATCGCTACCCTCGTCCCCTCGCGCAGGAGATGGGATCCGATGCGCCGTCCCGTCACGCCGTACCCGACGAGGCCAACGATCGGGTCAACCGAATCGTGCCGCGTCATGACGTGGGCAGTTTGAGCTCGCGCCAACCGCCCTCTTGCGGGGGGATGCCGCCCTTGCCGCGCACTCGCAGCACGGCAGCCACCGCGCCAGCAAGAGAGAGGGCCACAAAGGCTCGACGCAGTGCTTTCACCGTGGGGCTAGCTGGAATCGAACCAGCGACCTTCACATTATCAGTGTGACGCTCTAACCAACTGAGCTATAGCCCCGTCAATGACGGAGCGGTCAGGCTACCGGGCGCCTTCCACCGGACTCAACCGGCAATCGCGTCATCCGTCGAGTCGATCGGTGCTGCATCGACAATTGCGGTATCGGCATGGTCGGCCTCGTCGAAGAGAACCGGTGCCGGTTCGGCGACAACCTGCTCTGTGCCACGTTCGGCGCGTGTGCGTACTTCTTCTTCGAGCACGCTGAGGCGGATACCGCCGACCAGGTCGGTGATCAGATTGAACAGGGTGGCCAGCAACACAGCCAGACCCGTCAGTCCGACGGCCACGAAGACGCCGGCGATCCAGGCGTTGTGGAAGATCTGGCCGCCATTGAAGCTGAACGTCTCCCAACCGAAGCCTTCGAAGAACTTCTCGACGTTGTCGATCGTGCCGGTGGCATAGGCAACCTGCCACAGCAGCACCCCGGCAATCATCGCAACCGCATAGAAGAACACGTTGAACACCAGAGCAACCTTGAACACACTCCAGGTATCGACATGACGAACAACCCGGGTGACCCGCCGCACGCGCGGTTTCGGCGCCCGCCGGAAGTGCATCGGCTTGAGCAGTGGCCGCGTATCGAGAATCGGGCCGATTCTGGTGACATCGTCGATTGTTGCCGCTTCGTCGTACAGGATCGGTGCGGGGATGGGCTCCGTGCGCAGGTCGGTCGGCACGAGCTCGGTCGGTAGGAGCTCCGTGGGGAGTTCGGTCGGTGCGGCCGGAGCGGGAGCCAACACCTCGATCGTGGGCGCGAGAGCGATCGGCTCTGCATCGACGATCACATCGGCGACAGGCTCGACCGGCGCCTTGGCCGAAGCGGGCTCGACCGGAGCGGGCGCGAGCGGCAGCGAAACGGAGAACTCGATCGGCATGTCGAGACTGCCGGTCTCGCGGTGCTTGGCGGTTCGGGGCGTCAGTGCGCCTGGGCGGCGCCACACCGTCTTGCCGGCACGGGAGATGCCACCCGGTGAACTCGGATCCTCGGTACGAGGGTCGACCGGTCCCGGTCGTGCGCTGCCGACGCCATTCGTCTTGGTGGAGCCCTTGGTGCCGGGCGGCTTGGCCACAGCACCGCCACCCGCACGCGAACCGACACGGTTCGAGGCTTGGGGCACTCCATTGTCCACCCGCAGCAGTGTAGGCGTCGCGAGCCAACAAGGGCAGCGCACCCGCGCCGTCGATGCCACCTACCTGCGACTACGGCCCATTCGTTGCCCGGGCAGTTGCCCGCTCGCCATCGACCTCGACGACCACGGTGACTGCATCGCCGACTTGTTCGTAGCTGACCAGGCGTGCGCCGTTGCTGGTCGCCAACTGTCCCGCTGCCGAGCGTCCGCCCGTTGTCGCAGCCAGGGCCGCCGCGTCAGCTGCTGTCTGGGCCCGGCCGCGATCGACGACTCGCTGGCTGAACATTCCGACGGCGACGACGCTGAGCGCGGCAATCACCACGACCACCAGCAGCAAGACGACAGCCTGGCCACGATCGTTGCGCCGCGAGTGCATTGCTGATGGGTTCTATCGGCGCAAGGCCCGAGTCACTCGTCGTCGTTGGCGAGGATGAGGGCAACTGACGCAACCGAATGGCCATCATCGACGTTCATGACCTTGACACCCGTGGCATCGCGGCCCTGAGACGAGATGTCACGCACACCCATGCGAATGGCGACGCCTCCGCTGGACACAGCGACGATCTCGTCGTCCAGGCCCACCATGAACGCGGCCACCACATGACCTTTCTTGCCCGTCAGACGAATGCCGATCACACCTTGGCCACCACGGCCTTGCACGTTGAACTTGTCGAGTTGGGTGCGCTTGCCGTAGCCGTGCGAGGTGATGATCAATATGGCGGTGTCGTCGCGGGCAACATCGACCGAAACAACCTCGTCGCCGGCCTTCATCTTCATACCGCGAACACCCGACGCGGCGCGACCCATTGGACGCACCTCGTTCTCGCTGAAGCGAATGGTCGCGCCCTTGCGGCTGACCATGAAGATGTCGTCGTTGCCGGTGGTCTCGATGACACGAACCAGCTCGTCGCCATCGCGCAGGTTGAGGGCTATCAGGCCGTCGCGGCGACCGTTGTCGTACTCGTCGAACGACGTCTTCTTCACGACGCCGAGCCGGGTCGCGAAGAACAGGTTTCGCTCACCGGCGAAGTCGCGGGTGTCGATGATCGCCTGGATGGTTTCGCCTGCCTGCAACGGCAACAGGTTGACGATCGGCATGCCCTTGGCCGTGCGCTCGCGCTCGGGGATGTCCATTGCCCGGAGGCGATAGACCCTGCCGCGGTTGCTGAAGAACAGCAGGAACGCGTGGGCCGTCGTGAAGATGACGTGGTGGACGATGTCGTCGGTCTTCAACTTGGCGCCGCTGACGCCGCGGCCACCACGGCCTTGGGTCTTGAAGCTGTCGGCGGTGACCGCCTTCACGTACTGGGCCTCGGTCATGACGATGACCAGTTCTTTGTCTTCGACCAGATCGAGATCGGTCATCTCACCGTCGTCGAGACCGATCTGGCAGATCCGCGGCGTAGCGAACTCTTCCTTGATGGCTGTCATCTCGGAGCGGATGACCTCGTTGAGAACGGCCGGGTCGGCGAGGATGGCCTCGAGTTCGATGATCCGCGCCCGCACGTCGATGATCTCCCGTTCGAGATCGATGCGGCTGAGCCTGGTGAGTTGAGCGAGGCGCATCTCGAGGATGTCGGTGGCCTGCAGTTCGCTGAACTCAAACGGGACGGCCATCAAACC
>JANOJI010000074.1:0-6096 GCA_031408175.1 Ilumatobacteraceae bacterium | reverse complement strand
GTCTCGGCGGTTGCGTATGCCGCGCTCGGCGACGTGACCGCGTCGCAGTTCCGGGCGTTGGCGTCGATCCAGCGCGAACTCGGCGCCGACGTACGGCTCAGCAATCGTCAGAATGTGGTGTTCCGCGGCCTGACCGAGGCGCAGCTGCCCGTGCTCTACGCCCGGCTCGAGGCCATCGAGATGGCCCGTCCCGGCGCCGAGCTGGCTCGTGATGTCGTCGCCTGCCCTGGCGCCGACACCTGCAACATCGCCGTCACCCAATCGCGTGGTCTTGCCAAGGCAATCGGCGAGAAGCTCGAAGAAGAAGGCTTGTCCGAGATCGGCGGCGTTCGGGTGAACATCTCCGGCTGCACCAACAGTTGCGGCCAGCATCACACCAGCGACATCGGATTCTTCGGCGCCGAGCGCCGCGCTCACGGTCGGTCGGCACCCGGCTACCAAATGCTGCTCGGTGGTTACGTGGGCCAAGAGCAGGTCCATTTCGGCGAGAAGGCGTTGCGCCTTCCGGCGAAGGCCGCACCTGACGCAGCCGTCCGAGTCATCCGCCGGTTTGCCGACGAACGCACTGCCGGTGAGTCATTCCGTGGCTGGATGGATCGATCGGGCGGCGCGACGGCAATCGCCGAGGGTTTGAAGGACCTCGACTTCTTCCCGTTGCCGGCAGATGCTCCCGAGTTCTACGCCGACTTCGACGAGACGGGCCCATTCGTGGCCGAAATTGGCGAGTCGGAGTGCGCAGTCTGAGCCCACGGTACGACGCCGCAATCGCGGCCATCGATGCCGCGAACGCGGCTGACCCCAACATCGTCGTCGTGCGCGGGCAGCAGGTGGCGCTCGCCCTGGTCCACGGCCGCCTCGCCGCGGAATGGATCGAGCAGCTCGTCGACGATCCGGACGAGGCATTGCTGGTCGCGGCGCGGGCTCATCACCTGCGGCGATGGGAGTTGCGGCGCGATAGCTATCCGTCCGGTCGAGCCGGATACCTGCGTTGGCGCAGGGACCAGAAGGTTCGGCACGCGACCGACGTCGCCACGATCCTGATGTTGTGTGGCTACGAGTCGTCCGAGATCGAACGGGTGCAACGGCTGATCCGCCGCGAGTCCATCGATGGCGCCCAGGCGATGGAGGACGCTGCTTGCCTGGTATTCATCGAGACGCAGCTGGGTTCGTTCGCATTGCGAACGGATCACGATCTCACCATCGATGTGATCCGCAAGACGGCTCGCAAGATGAGCGAGCGCGGCTTGCAGCTGGTGGCAGGAATACCACTGGGCGAGATGGAGCAGCGTTTGCTGAGCGATGCGCTGTCGGGCGCTTCGCCCCCCGAAGGGGCATCCGAAGAATAGGTCGAATTACCTACTGCGCACCCATTGACACTGAGCGTGGTTGCTTGGCAGTGTTACGACGCACCGCGGCTCCCTCTGCTGGTGTGGTTCGGGGACAAGCGTGAATGTACACCGTAGGGTCGAACATGACGATGGCGAGGTTGGTCGATGACCACCACGCTCGCCTTTGCACTACGCCCGGCGTTGCCGGCCGACATCGACTTCGAGCATCAACTGTATGCGTCGACTCGCGACGATCTACGGCCACTCGGGCCAGAGGTCTTCGACGGTCTCGTCGGCATGCAGTTCCGCGCCCAATCGATGTCGCTACGACTCGATCACCCGCAGGCTGATCGCAAGATCGTGATTGTCGAGGACACCCCAGCGGGGCGCTTGATCGTCGACGGTTCGGGTGAGCACATCGAGGTCATCGACGTCGCTCTCCTTCCCGAGTTTCGCGGGCAGGGCATCGGAACCAGCATTCTGCGTGGAGTGCTGTCCCACGCCGACGGCGTCGGTCGCGCTGTGCGCCTGCATGTCGAGAAGCAGAGCCGAGCCGTCAGGCTGTACGAGCGTTTGGGGTTCGTGATCAGCGCCGACGTTGGCATGTACTTCTCGATGGCACGTGGCCTCGCCAGCGGGTACTGACTAACCGGCGATGATCGGCAGCAGCGTCAACTCGGGTTCGTCGCTTTCCAGTCGCTGCAGCCGGTATCGGTTCTCGAACAGTGCAACCAACGCGCCGTCGCCGCGGGTCAGGATTCGAATCCCTCCGATGCGACGGAGCCGCTCGCTGGACTGCTTGTCGGTCAGCCGGATCGCCTGGTACGGAGCCGACAGGATCTCGGTGGGAGCCCCGAACTCACTGCCCAGTCGATAGGCGAACACTTCGAATTGCAGTTCGCCGACAGCGGCCAGGATCGTCTCGGCGTCCCCGAAGTCGGGGTCGCGCAGGACCTGCACCACACCCTCCTCGTCGAGCTGCGCAAGGCCCTTGCGGAACTGCTTGAAGCGGCCATTGTCGAGGGGTCGGGCCTTGGCGAAGACTTCGGGCGAGAACCTCGGGATCGGTGGGAACTCGACGGCCAAACCTGCGTAGCCGGCGTCGTACAGCGTGTCTCCCAATTGCACGCCGCTGGCGTTGACCAGGCCGACGACGTCGCCGGGAAACGCTTCGTCCACCGTTTCCCGATCAGGTCCGAACGCTGTCGTCGCGTACTTGGTGGTGATGTCGCGACCCGTGCGGTGATTGGTCACGCTCATGCCGCGCTCGAAGCGGCCGGAGCAGATGCGGGCGAAGGCGATGCGGTCGCGGTGCGATGGGTCCATGTTGGCCTGAACCTTGAAGACGAAGGCCGAGAATGGACTCTCGAGCGGACGCGGTTCGTCGTCGCGGTCGAGCCGGGGCGACGGTGACGGTGCCAATTCGATGACGGCGTCGAGCAGCAGCCGCACGCCGAAGTTGGTCAGTGCGGATCCGACGAACACGGGCGTCGACTGTCCGGACAGAAACGACGGCAGATCGACGTCGGCGCCGATGGCGTCGAGCAAGGAACACTCGTCGAGCGCGGCCTTCCACATCGAGCCGTACTCGATGCTGCCTGCGGCACTGGCCACATCGAGATCACTCGTCTCCTCAGCCGCGGCCGACGCGCCACGGGCGGTTCTGGTGAACTTGGTGTAGCGGCCGGTGCGCCGATCGATCAGTCCTTGGAACTCGTCGCCGTCGCCCACCGGCCAGGTCACGGGAGTCGGTCGAAGCTGGATCTGCTTCTCGATCTCGTCGAGCAGTTCGAACGGTTCGCGTCCCGGCCGGTCGTACTTGTTGAGGAAGGTGATCACCGGCAGATTTCGTGAGCGGCAGACCTGGAACAACTTCAACGTCTGGGCCTCGATGCCCTTCGCGGCATCGAGCACCATCACGACGGCGTCGACCGCCGACAGCACCCGGTACGTATCTTCGGAGAAATCGCGGTGCCCCGGAGTGTCGAGCAGGTTCATGATGTGATCGCGGTACGGGAACTGCATCACCGTGGAACTGATCGAGATGCCGCGTTGTTGCTCGAGCTCCATCCAGTCGCTGCGCGCCGATCGCCGTCCCTGCCGGGCGTGTACCGCGCCGGCTTCTTGCACCGCGCCCGAGTACAGCAAGAACTTTTCAGTCAGCGTCGTCTTTCCGGCGTCGGGGTGGCTGATGATCGCAAAGGTGCGACGGCGCTTGGCCTCGGCGATCTCGTTCATGGCCGTTCGAGGCTATCGGTGTGATGAGACGTGCAGCGCTGGGCGGTGGAGACCGGGGGTGAGACGGTACGACGAAGGAGTGCCGGCTCACGCTATGTTGCGCCAGGCAGCGAGGCGTGCCGCGCTGTCGTCGCCGGGCACGGGTAGCTGGCATACCACACGCAGCCCCGGCCATTCGCTGGGAGTCAACTGTTGGTACTCGAAGACCAAATTGCCGGCACGAGGGTGGGCGTATCTGCGCAGTCGCGTTTGGAACTGGGCGACGTCGAGTTGTGGCCACCACTCGGCGAATTCTGGGCTGGCAGCGACGAGTCGATCGATGAGGTCGACCACCCGGACATCGTCGCGGACAGGGGCGGTGCCGGAACGGAACTCGGCCATGATCCGGCGGGCCTGGTCCGCCCAGTCGGCGAGCAGCCGGCGGGCATGTGGCTCGGCAAACACCACCCACAGCAGATTGCGTTCGTGGTCGGCCAGCCGGTCGATCATCGGATACAGCAACGACTGCGGTCGGTTCCATGCCAGGAAGTCCCAGCGCGGCCCCAGCACATACGCCGGCGCTGGCTCCATCGAGGTGATCAGCCGTACGAGCGCATCGGGGGCATGCTCGACATGCTCGATCGGCTCGAGCGGCGCACGCGTCGCCAATGCCAGCAAGTGTTGACGCTCGGCATCGTCGAGGCGCAGGGCACGCGCCAGCGCGGACAGCACGTCGACCGACGCGTTGATCGGGCGGCCCTGTTCGAGCCAGGTGTACCAGGTCACCGACACGCCGGCGAGCATGGCGATCTCCTCGCGCCGCAGCCCCTTGGTGCGTCGCGCCCGTCCGACGGGCAGGCCCACGTCGGCGGGTGCGAGTGCATCGCGGCGAGCGCGCAGGAAGGCGGCCAGCTCGTCACGTCGGGTCATTGGGCTATTCGATCACGCCGCAGGCTGCGGCGCGTGGTGGTATCGGTACCCGTCAGCCGCCGTTCGATGCCTGCACCCAAGTGCGACACGGTTGGCCGCGCAGCGAACCGCATGATGGCGGCGCAGCCGCGGGAACGTCGACGCCTGCCACCACCGGGAGAACCAGCCTTGACGGGTGCTCGGCGTCGTTGGCGACGGTCACGGTCTCGCCATCGGAGATCGTGCGGAACTCCCACTCGGGTCGGTTGCCGCCCGGCGCGTCGATCGTCAACCGCAACCGGCTGCCGGCTCGGAATGGGTGGGCGAACGGGAACAGCTCGACCCGTACTTCGGTGAACTCACCGACGGGCAGGTCTGAAGCCTCGGCCTCGAGGTTGGTGTGTGCGGGCCGCAAGTCTGTCGCGGTGTCGGCGAGCGAGCGATGACTCGCGCGCAGCCAGCCACTCTGCACGTAGATCTCCTGCCCGTAGGGACGCACTTCGCTGATCGTCACCTCGATGTCGGTGTCGGCGGAGGTCGAGGTGATCCACAGATCGACTGATCCCGCTCCGGCGACCACCAGGTTGTCGGCGAGGGGTGAGGTGATGAATCCGAGCCCGGTGTCGACAGGGATCGGCTGCCAGTCGTACTGCACGTCGGCTCGCCAAATGTCGCCGCCTTCACCGTCGTAGAACGTCGGCGGCAGTGCCGATGGATCAGCGATGTAGCTGCTCTCGCCTGGCTGGGTCGGCGCGCTCAGCGTCAGCGCGCCGCCGCCGTCGAGCAGCCAGGTCGTGGTCGCTGCATCGGGGATCGGCCACGCCGCGAACTCGGCAACGAAGTTCGGTTCGGGCGTGCCTGGGGCGTACGCCTCGTTGCCGCCCTGCTCGAACAGGATCCGTATCGGCGGCTCGGTCTCGAATGCGGCGAGTGCATCGTCGAAGGTGCCGCCCACAAACCGATCATCGAACGGCGCAAAGCTGTCGACACCCCAGATGGCCGAGCCGAGCGCCGGCGCGATCGAGGTGAGGGTGGCCAGTGAGGGGACCTTCTTGGCCACGTAGAGCTGCAGGAACTCGACGTAGCGGCCGAGCACCGGCGGGCTCAGCGCCTCCGTGTGCAGACCGTTCATCAATGTCACGTAGACATGAGGCGACCCGGTGAAGTTGTCGAGCATCGTTGGAAAGTGACCACCGGTCTGTTCGTCCTGCCAGGCACCGGCGATGAAGACCGGCACGATGATCTTGTCGACGAACGTGATAGGTGCCAGCGAGTCGCCGAGCTCCGGCGGGTAGTAGGGGTTGTCGTCGATCTCAGACACGAGATCCGGGTTCTGCAGGCGCAGCTTCTGGTTGTCGGCACATACCGTGTCGCCGTTGTCGGCACGTTGCTGCGTCCACTCCTGCCCGAACGGCATGGCCGCTTCCACCACGTCTTGCATCCACGTCACGGCGAAGCCGGTATTGAGGATGCCACCCGGATACAACGTGGCGCGGAAGCTGTCGTCGATCACCGACAGCGGCGTGATCGAGTTGAGGCTCGGCGGCTGGGTGGCGGCGACGAACAACTGAGTGATGCCTGGATACGAGAGGCCGACCATTCCGACCTCGTTGTCGAGAACCCATGGCTGCGCGGCGATGGT
>JANOJI010000540.1:0-3577 GCA_031408175.1 Ilumatobacteraceae bacterium | reverse complement strand
GATGCTCGTCGTGCTGTCTCGCCGACTCGAGGCGGGTGACGGTTCGATCGGTTTGCGAGCGCTCGACATCGCCACGGCGAAAACGGATCTGGCAATCCCCGATGCGTTCTTCTCGGGCATCTTGGCCAACTCGTTGGTGTGCCTCGCTGTGTGGCTGTCGATGTCGGCTCGGTCGGTGACCGACAAGGTGATCGCGGTCGTGCCGCCGGTGGCCGCGTTCGTCGCGGCAGGATTCGAGCACAGCATCGCCAACATGTACTTCGTTCCCGTGGCGTTGTTCCACCGGTTGCTCGCCAAAGCCGCGTTCTGGGAGACCACAGCTGCGACTGCAGACTCGTACCGGGAGATCACGTGGTCACGATTCCTGACTCGAAATCTGCTGCCCGTCACCGTGGGCAACATCGTCGGCGGGGCACTGCTGGTCGGTTTGACCTACTGGTTCGTGTACCTGCGCCCGGCGCGCTCGACAGGTCGACGTTGAACTACGGTGTCCGCCATCGCTGACCTGGACGTTCGTTCTGGTCTCGCCACTGCCCATCGACAGGCGTGGGACGCGCTCGCCCGTCCGGGCACCTGGTGAACCGGCAACCTCGTATTTTTGCGGCTCATCGGAGTGTCTCCGGCCCACCCGGGGTGTACGGAAACACTCCGACGGACGAGAAGGACCACTCGATGGCAACATGATCTCACCCTGCTGCCGAACTCAACGTCGAATGAAAGCGCAGACCGCTGGGTCAAATGGCCCTGGTGAGGCATCTCGACGGAACTGATGATGAGGGTGGGTCTGGACTGGGCCGACCAGCATTCAATCGTCGGGGATCCCACCTTGGAAGATGACGCACCGGAGAGCGATGTAGATCCGCGCTGACGATAGGTGTCTGGCTTTGTACCCTTGGCGAGCTCGCACGGCTGGCACGGGCCTCGGCCTGACCATCGCCCGAGCCGTCGCCCGAGCCGTCGCCCGCGCCGACGGCTAAGCCAGAGTTAAGTCGTCGCATGCATCCTCCGTTCTTCGAGCGTGTTCGCCAGTCCTAGGCTTCGGAACGGTAGGTGATTCGATGGGCATTGAGTACCGACTGCTCGGCCGGCTTGAGGTGCTGTGCGACGGCGTCCCGGTCGATCTCGGCAGCCAGCGTCAGCGGGCGCTGCTGGCGCTGTTGCTGGCCAATGCCGGAACGGTGCTGTCGACCGATCGGATCCTTGACGAGCTGTGGGGCGATTCGGGCGCGGCCGACAAGCACAACTCGTTGTGGGTCTACGTGTCCGGGCTGCGTGGCGCCTTGGAGCCCGAGCGCCCAAAGCGCTCGGAGGGCACGGTGTTGCTGACGAGGAGCCCCGGTTACGTCGTCTCAGTCGACCCGACGGAGATCGATATCGGACAGTTCGAGAGCTGCGTCGCCGAGGCACGTCTCATCGCCGAGACCGATCCCGCGTCCGCCGCGGCGACTCTTCGCGACGGGCTAGCACTGTGGCGGGGTCATGCCTTCGAGGAGTTCGTGTATGAAGGGTGGGCCCAGGCCGACATCTCCCGTCTCGAGGAGCTGCGCTTAGAGGCGACCGAGATGCGAGTCGAGGTTGACATGCGGTTGGGGTTGTCGGGCGAGGTCGTATCGGAGCTGAAGGGCTTGGTTCGTCAACATCCGTTGCGCGAGGCGTTCGTGGCCTCGCTGATGCTGGCCCTCTATCGATGCGGCCGAACCGCCGAGGCTCTTCGCGCCTTCGCCGCGTTCCGAGAGCGGCTGGTCGCCGAGATCGGAGTCGATCCGTCGCGTTCGATCCAAGAGTTGGAACAGCAGATCCTCACTGATGACGAGGCGTTGCGGCTCGACCATGACACTGCTGCGCCCGCCAACCGGCCACAGACCGGGCTGACGGTGCGGGGCTACGAGCTGCGCGACGAGCTCGGCCGCGGCGCGTTCGGAGCTGTCTATCGCGCCTATCAACCGAGTGTGGGGCGCGAGGTGGCGATCAAGGTGATTGCGCCCGAGCTTGCCGACGACCCGAAGTTCATCCGCCGGTTCGAGGCCGAGGCCCAGATCGTTGCCGGGCTCGAACACCCCCACATCGTTCCCCTGTACGACTACTGGCGCGAGCCACGTGCCGCGTATCTCGTGATGCGTCTGATCGGCAACAACAGTCTGGCCGACACGCTCGCCGATGGCGCGTTGCCTCCCGCTCGGGCCGCGACCGTGTTCGCTCAGCTGGCCAGCGCGTTGCAATCTGCTCACCGCAGCGGCGTCGTCCACCGCGACGTGAAACCGGAGAACATCCTGATCGACCGCGACGGCAACGCGTACCTCACCGACTTCGGCATGGCGCTCGCGTCCGACGGCGGAGGCGCCATCGCCGCGGCAAACTCGGCGACCGGCGCATCGCTCAACGCGCCGTACGCATCGCCGGAGCAGCTTGGTGGCCATCCGATGTCGCCCGCCTCGGACATCTACAGCTTGGCGGTCGTCGCCGCGAGGGCGCTCACCGGGCTAACCGGCGACTACGAGGCCGTCCGCGGGGCTCTTCCCGCCACCGTCCGCACAGTGCTCGACCGCGCCACCGACAGAGATCCACTTCGCCGCTACTCGAGCGCGGCGGTCTTCGGTCAGGCCTTGACCGACGCGCTCGGCGTCGCTTCCTCAGAGCTGCTCGACGATGCTGCGATCGAGAACCCGTACAAGGGGTTGCGGGCGTTCGGGGCGGCTGACGCCGCCGACTTCTTCGGGCGTGAGCGACTCGTCGAGCGGCTGATCGCCCGTCTCGGGGAACCAGGCATTCGTGGACGGTTCGTGGCCGTGGTGGGGCCGAGCGGCAGCGGCAAGTCGAGTGTCGTGCGAGCAGGTCTCGTACCGGCGTTGGCGGCTGGCGCGTTGCCGATGTCGCAGGATTGGTATCGGGTCGAGATGACTCCGGCGCCCCACCCCTTCGAGGAGCTCGAGGCAGCTCTCAGTCGAGTCGCAGTCGAAGCTCCGACCTCCATGGTCGACATCGTCTTCGCACCGGGTGGTGTGCGGCGGGCAGTCGAGCGCGTTCTCCCGGAGGGACGCGATCAGCTGCTCCTGGTGATCGATCAGTTCGAGGAGTTGTTCACGCAGGTCGACGACGAGACGGCGACGCGTTTCATCGACGAGCTCGTCGGGCTGGTCATCGCACCGCGCAGCAGGACCCGGGTCGTCGTCACGTTGCGTGCCGACTTCTACGATCGCCCCCTACGCCATCGCGGCCTCGGCGAACTGCTCCGCGACGGCACCGAGGTGATCACGCCGATGTCGATCGAAGAGCTCGAAGCAGCCATCACCGGCCCGGCCGCCAAGGTTGGCGTCAACGTCGACTCCCTCGTGGTCGCCGAGATGGTGGGCGAGATCGTCGACCGTCCGGGGGCGTTGCCGCTGATGCAGTACGCGCTGACGGAGCTGTTCGACGCCCGGGTCGCCCGAACGATCACGATCGGCGCCTACAGGGCCGGCGGGGGCGTCTCGCGCACGTTGGCGAAGCGGGCCGACTCGCTGCTCAGCTCGCTCGGTCCTGACGCGGCCGAAACGGTCCGGCACGTCTTCCTCCGCCTCGTCAGCATCGATGACGACAG